>JBGTHE010000272.1:0-2455 GCA_041746335.1 Lysobacterales bacterium
GCGGTGATCCGCGACATCCTGCATGTATTGCAAAGGCGCTGGCCGGTTGCTGAAGTTCGCCTTTACCCCTCACCCGTGCAAGGCGCGGAAGCACCTGCGGCGTTGCAAGCCGCTTTGCGGCAAGCCAACCGTGAACAATGGGCAGAAGTTCTGATCATAGCCCGCGGTGGTGGTTCGCTGGAGGATCTGCAGGCATTCAACGATGAATCGGTGGCTCGTGCGGTAGCTGCTTCCGACTTGCCCGTGATTTCCGCCGTAGGGCACGAAACCGATTACAGCATCTGTGATTTTGTGGCCGATGCGCGTGCACCGACCCCGTCAGCTGCTGCGGAAATTGCCACGCCGGATTCTGAAGAATTGCAATCGGGCCTGGAACGCACACTTCGAATGCTGAACAGCCGCATGCAACAGCGTTTGCAGCAAATGTCGCAGAAACTGGATTACCTGAATCACCGGCTCGCGCAACAGCATCCTCAACTGAAACTGCGCAATCAGACCAAAGCCCTGGACAGCACTCATGCACGGCTATTGCGCGTTGTGAGGCATCAAGTGCAGCTACGTAAAGCTCATCTGGATGCTTTGCAGCTGCGTATTCAGCTGCGCCATCCAGCCCGCTTGCTGAAGGAACAAAAACACGCTCTGCGAAATCTGCATCTAGGCCTGCGGCGTGCTGTGCAAAGACAACTGCTGCAGCACCGTAACAACCTGTACCAGGTTGCGCGAACACTGCATGTCATGAGTCCTCTGGCCACACTGGATCGAGGCTACGCGGTGATCAGCCGGGCCGATACCGGGCAATTGGTCACCCGGGCAGCAAGCGTGCAAGTGGGACAGGACATTCGTGCCCAACTGACTGATGGTCAGCTGCACTGCACGGTGAATAGCATCAACTCCGCAACCCTGCTGGCTGCGGATTCTGCCAACCCTCATGCCAACCCTCATGCTGACCCTCATGCTGACCCTCATGCTGACCCCCAAGCTGATTCTTTGGCCGAGTCCCCAGCTGAGCCCCGTGCCGAACCCTAGGCCGATTCCCATGTCGATTCCAATGCACATTCCAATGCCAAGCTCTCGACCAATAATTGACTGTTTGCGCATGCCTTACACTGGATTTAACCCGAATCACGGCTGGTATGCGTTGAACACTCATGGAGACGAGAATCGCCAATGCCTTTCCAGGGCCCGTCCAGCACATTCCCGGGACTGCCCCGAGGCCTGACTCTATGCCTGGACCCATCATTCCCCGGCATGGAGCGGAAGCGGCCGACAGCGATGAACAATTGATGCTCAATTATGCAGCGGGCGACATGAGTGCCTTTGATCGCCTTTATGAGCAGTACCGGGCCCCGCTGTACCGCTTCGTATTGCGGCAAGTCAAGGATCCAGTTGCCAGCAATGATATTTACCAGCAGTGCTGGGAAAAGCTGATAAAGGGGCGGCATTTGTACCGCAGCAAATCCCCTTTCACAGCCTGGTTGTTCCGGATTGCCCGTAACACGGTGGTGGATCATTTTCGCCGCGCAGCACCTTTGGCAGATAGCGACGGACCGGAACTGGTCAGCAACTCAGCAGGACCGGAAGAACAGCTGCTGCAAACAGAGACCGACCAAAAATTGTCCAGCGCGATCGCGAGCTTGCCCGCCGAGCAACGTGAGGTTGTGTTGCTGCGCCTGGAGGCTGGCCTGGATCTGACGGCCATTGCCGAAATCACCGGCGTAAACGTGGAAACCTGCAAAAGCCGCCTGCGCTATGCTCTGGCCAAACTGAAACAGCAACTGCAGGACGCAGAAGAATCTGCCGGAGGCCATCATGTGCCCGCGCAGGCCTGATCTCGATGAGAGCGAGTTGCTGCAGGAGCTGCAAGGCCTGCAGGCACGTGAACCGCTGCCGGATATCGAGCCACCTGCCCTGATTGATCAGGCTGTGCGCAATATGGCGCGGCGTGAACAACCGCATCAACGTTCTCCGCTGGCGGGCAATCTGCCTTGGATAGCGGGCCTGGCCACTGCATCCATTGCTCTGATTGCTCTGGGCATATCGCTGGTACAAGCTCCACCAGCGCCCGGCCCGGTATATGAAAGTCTCGAAAGCAAGAAAACCGAGTTACGCAGCCATAGCGAACAAACAGAGCTGGCATCGCCCTCTGCGTCTTCACTCTCCCGCTCGGCACAAGCGCCAGCAGCGGATGCGGCAACTACAGATCAAGAAACGGCCGTCAATAGTGAAAACCACACAGCTACTGCCCAACAGCTGGAAAGCCCAACACAGACAAACCGACTTGAAAAGGAATCTGCTCTGGCAGATGCACCCAACGACACCCATCAGGCGGCTGAGCAGTCTGAAAGCGCCGACAGTGATTCCCTGCAATCTGAGGAAACCGCCCAAGCGTGGCTGGATTTGATAGAGCAACTTCGTGAGCAGGGATTACAGACCGAAACGGTGGAGCAACTTCGAG
>JBGTHE010000273.1:0-5066 GCA_041746335.1 Lysobacterales bacterium
TCGTGTGTATTCAGTCGATACCTTTACCCAGGTTTCGGAAGACGGTGGCAAAACCTGGACGCGCTTGGCGTTTACCAACCGCCATGTCGATGACCACGCCTTGTGGATCGATCCGGCCGATACTGACCATCTGATCATAGGTGGTGATGGCGGAATTTTTGAAAGCTTCGACCGTGGCCAGATGTGGCGACACACAAGCAATCTGCCCATCGTGCAGTTTTACCGGGTTACACCGGATAACGACACGCCCTTCTACAATGTCTGTGGTGGAACCCAGGACAACCACACGCTGTGTGGTCCCAGCCGCACAGCCACCACCGACGGGATAACCAATGCTGATTGGTGGATAGCGCAGTTCGGTGATGGTTTCAAAGCACGGATGGATCCTACCGATGCCAGTATTGTGTATGCCCAGTACCAACATGGCGGCCTGGTGCGCATGGACAAAATCAGTGGTGAGCGCTTGTCCATTACCCCTCAGCCCGGCATCGGGGAAAAGGATTACAAGTGGAACTGGAATTCACCGCTGATCATTTCTCCGCACAATCACAAACGCCTTTATTTCGGCTCCGAGAAACTGTTTCGCTCTGACGATCGCGGAGAGAGCTGGGTGGCGGTCAGCCCGGACCTCAGTCGCCAGATCGATCGAAACAAGCTTGCAGTGATGGGCCGTGTCTGGAGTGTGGATGCCATTGCCAAGAATGCATCTACTTCCCTTTACGGAGCCATGATTGCGCTGGATGAAAGTCCATTGCAGGAGGGTTTGCTGTACGTGGGAACGGATGATGGGTTAATCAGGGTAAGCGCTGATGGGGGTGGAAGGTGGTCTCGTGTCGAGTACATCAGCGGGGTTCCGGATATGTCGCTGGTGGGAGATATCATGGCTTCCGCACATGATGTGCAGGTGGCTTACGCTGTGATAGACAACCACAAGCGCGGCGATTACAAACCCTATGTGCTGAAAACCGGCAATCAGGGAGCCACCTGGACGTTGATTAACAAAGGCTTGCCCGAGCGCGGCACAGCACATGCGATTACCGAGGATCCGCAGGACCCCAGGCTGCTTTACCTCGGAACCGAGTTTGGCGCTTACTTCAGCCAGGATGGGGGCGTCAGCTGGCACGAATTCACCGATCTGCCCACCATTGCAGTGCGCGACCTGGAGTTCCAGAAGCAGGCAGACGATCTCGTTATTGGTACTTTTGGCTTGGGTATTTACATCCTCGATGATGTCTCACCGCTGCGCACGGCTGCCGCGGAGCTGCAAAAAAAGCCGACTCTGTTTACGCCGCGAGACAGCTGGATTTATTTGCTCGACGATCGTCGTGGATGGGGTGGTAAAGGAGATTATGGTGGGGCCCGATACGCGGCTGAGAACCCACCGTATGGTGCCGTCTTCTCCTACTACTTGCCTGAGGATATTCAGTCTCTGCAAAAGCAACGTCAGGAGTCTGAAAAGGAGCTGGCCGGTAAAGGCGACGATACGCATTATCCCGAATGGGAAGTGTTGCGTATGGAAGATCGCGAGGAGCCACCGACAGTGCTGCTGACAGTGACGGACAATGAAGGTAAGGTGGTTCGCCGGGTCGAAGGTGAAGCCAGCAAGGGCTTCCACCGCACCGCCTGGGACTTGCGTTATCCAGCGCCCGACCCGGTTGATATCATCGCAGAACCTGAATTTGCCCCCTGGGAGAGTCCGCCAAGCGGGCCGTTGGCCGTTCCGGGCGAATATCAGGTAACGCTGTCCAAACGAATGCAGGGTACGTGGCAAGATCTGGCCGGCCCGGAAAAATTCACCCTCAAACCCATGTTCACAGGTGGACTGGTCAGCGAGGACCAGCAGTCCCGCCTGGACTTTGAATTGGAAGCAGCAGAGTTATTTCGTGCAGTCAGTGGAGCGACTAAAGCCACCGGTGAACTGGAAAACCAACTGGAGCATTTACTCGTGGCTCTGCAGCTAACCCCTGCAGCGGATGAAACGTTGGCGCAAAAGGCCAGAGCTTTAAAAACCCGCCTGCAGGACCTTCAGGTAATGCTCAATGGCGACAGCACCCTTGCCAGCCGTTACGAGCCTGTGCCTTTGTCCCTTACCGGTCGAATCGAATATATCGTCGGTGGCTACGCAGGCAGCCAGGCAGCTGTACCACAGGCTTATCGCGACTCATTGGTTGTCGCCAAGGCTGATTATGCAACGGCAGCGCAGCAATTGCGGGAAATCGCGCAGGGCCTGGATGAGCTGGCCAGCGAAGCCGAAGCCCTGGGTGCCCCCTGGACACCCGGGCGTCTGCCAGAATTGCGGCAATAAAGCGGCCCCCGTCGATCAGCTGACAAAACGCGGGCCAGTTTGCTCAGTCGGTTGTTCCACCTTTTGCGATGGCAGGTGCCGCGGATCGCGCCTGATCAAGTCGCGCGCGCAAGTCCTTGGCCCAGCGCTGCATGATGCGCCGCGCTTCGGCTTGATTCGTGACGCTGGTGGTCCATTGCATGTAACCGCGGCGTGGTGCTTCGCGACGGTCGCTGGATTTCGCCAGTAAATCACCACTGACAGAATCCAGCAGGTTCAATTGCAGGGTCATCTCGCCGGCTGACTCGGTGTACTGGCGGTTGATACCGGCGCGCTGGGTGTCCGGGGCTGCGATATCCAGGTCCACAATAGCGGGTTGAATGGTCAGGACATTTTCACCACTGCCAGCGCTGATCCGGTAACCACCCTCAGTCGTCAGTTCTTCGGTAAACACTTCGTTGAACAGCTCGGCCATGGATTGCTTGATGTCTTCCATGTCTTCGGTTTTGACTTTGAAGGGATCGCCACGATTCTGGTCCCTTTGCCAGTTTTTGCGGAATGCCACAGTGGCGTCCAGCAGCCGGATTTCCGTGTAGCCGGACCAATCCACATCCGAATCAGCGTAGAGTGAGCCGTTGCGGTCTTTTTCGACCAGCTGCAACCCGTCTTCTGAAGTTTCAGTGCCTGCAGCCAGCAGGTGGGGAAGGGGCAAAAAAGCCAACAGCAAAGCCATCAAACTCGCAGCGGAATAGCGTTTTGCGATCATGTGAAAACCCTCTCAATGGTTACCGTCACGTAACGTTTACGACAAATGCCTGCCAATTAAAGTTCATTTCTGGCGCCAGGACTATTGCCAAACGATGCGTTGGCCTGTACCTTCATAGCCTGTAAAAATATGAGACGTCGGGCAAGTTCCGACCATCTCTTGCCTTATAGACCGCCATGCCAGGTTATATCTCGCAAACATTGTAAGAAGGGCCGTACGAACCAGAACCAGACCCACTGTCTTAAAACTCAATCCCGAGGTAGAAACATGAAATGCATGTATTATCTTGCGCCCAATCTGGTCAGTACGCACCAGATATCAGACGACTTGCACCGAGTGGGAGTCGAGGATTGGTTTTTGCATATTATCTCGAAGGATGAGGCTGGTTTAAAACGCGACAAACTCCATTCCAGCAACTGGCTGGAAACTACCGATCTGCTACGTGATGGATTCATCGGCGCCAACTTCGGCTTTATCGTTGGCGCCATCCTTGCCGGACTGCTGATGTTCTTCCAGCCCTTCGGTCCCAATGTTCCCGGTATTGCCATGCTGTTTCTGGTCGTTGTGGCTACGCTGTTCGGTGCCTGGGCCGGTGGCCTGGTGGGACTGGACAGCGAAAACCGCAAACTACGCCGTTTCCACGACGAAATCGAAGCCGGTCAATATCTTCTGTTGATTTATGCCCGCAAAGGCCAGGGTGAAAAGGTCAAAAAGATGATGAAGGAACGTCATCCCGAATCCCGTCATGTGGCCACTGACAGGCATTTCATCAACCCTTTTTCACGCGTTGAGCGCAAGCGACGCGCCCGCCAATCGGAACAAGCTTACTAATAAGATCAACATAAAATAAAAGGAAGGCCTATGGGCACCGCAATCGCAATTCTCTTTCTGGTAATCGTTACCGTCCTTTTTCACCTTTTCAGCCCCTGGTGGTGGACCCCGATAGCCGCCGACTGGGCCTTTCTGGACCTCACTGTGGACATCACCTTCTGGATCACCGGTGTCGTTTTCATCGTCCTCAATGGCTTCCTGGTCTGGGTCATTATCAAGTACCGCCACCGCGAGGGTCTGAAAGCCCATTACGAACCCGAATCGCACAAACTGGAATCCTGGCTCACCATCGTTACCACCATAGGTGTGGTGGCCCTGCTGGCTCCGGGTTTATGGGTTTGGGGCAAATTCGTGGATGTGCCGGACGATGCACGCATCGTGGAAGTGGTGGGCCAGCAGTGGCACTGGACTTTCCGCTTTCCGGGCGAGGACGGTGTGCTGGGCCAGGTGGATGTGGCGCAGATGACAGTGGAAAATCCATTTGGCATGAAGGCTGATGATCCTGCCGGGCAGGATGACATACTGGTCAATAGTGGCGAGCTGCATCTGCCACTGGGTGTGTCCTACAAGTTCTTATTACGCTCCAAAGATGTGCTGCACAATTTCACCGTACCGCAATTTCGCGTCAAGATGGACCTGGTACCCGGTTCAACCCCTTATGCGTGGTTAAAAACCACTCGCACCGGGCGCTTCGACATTCTCTGCGAAGAACTGTGTGGCATTGGACACTTTGCCATGCGTGGCGCGGTAGTGGTTGATCAACCGGAGGAGTTTGATGCCTGGTTGAATAGTTGGCCCCGGTACTCGCAGGTAATGAACCAATCAGAGCCACAGGTGGCCATGGGTCAGGCCCAATACGCCGTCTGTGCAGCCTGTCATGGTGCACAGGGTGAAGGCAACGAAATGCTCAATGCTCCAAGCCTGGCGGGGCAGGATGCCTGGTACATCGAAAGGCAGCTCCATCATTTCAATCTTGCTGCCGGTGGCACGTTCGACTGCTCCCAACAAGCGTTTCTCACGCGGGGCGACGAACAGGATCGCGTCACCGTGTCGCCCGGCACGACCGGTGCGGCCGATACGATGAATATATGCTTCCACGTCATAGGGAATGTCATAGTTGATAACGTGGCTGATGCGATCCACATCCAGACCGCGTGCGGCGACGTCGGTGGCTACCAGAATGTC
>JBGTHE010000274.1:0-4300 GCA_041746335.1 Lysobacterales bacterium
AACGGCGGCGTGCTGAACGGATCCACGCGCTTTGACTACACCAACTATTTCGAAATTGTCCCGGCGCATAAGCTGGAAACCATGCTGTGGGCCGAAGCGGACCGCATGCGTGGTCTGAACATCACCAGTGAAAACCTCGCCAACCAGCAAGGTGTGGTGAAGAACGAAGTGAAGGTGAATGTCCTGAATCAGCCGTACGGCGGCTTTCCCTGGTTGTATTTGCCGCAATACGCCAATGAGAACTGGTACAACTCGCATAATTTCTATGGCGACCTGAATGATCTGGACTCAGCCACTCTGGCAGACGTGGCCGATTTCTTTGGCCGCTATTACGCACCCAACAACGCCGCATTGGCCGTCGTAGGAGATTTTGATCCCGCAGAGGCATTAGCCATGGTGGAGAAATACTTTACCGATATCCCAGCGTCGACCGAACCCATCGTCCTGCCGGATATCTCCGAAGCTCGTCAGGAGGCCGAGAAATCCGAGACCATGACCGATGCCCTGGCCACCCGGCCTGGCTTCGCTTTTGCCTACCACGTGCCGCAGCGCCTGACACCCGAATGGTATGCCATGGGCCTCATTGACCAGATCCTGCTGCAAGGCGACGACAGCCTCCTTCACCAGGCTCTGGTGAAGGAGGCAGGTATAACGGATGGGATCGGTGGCGGTATCAATGCCCTGCTGGGAAATATGCTGAACTACAAAGGCCCGATGCTGTGGTCTGCCTCATTTATCCATGACCAAAGCTCCAGCCAGGAGCAAATCCTCCAGGTTATGGACGGGGTAATCGAAAGCTTCAAAAGCAAACCCGTTGAAGCTGAGGTTCTGAACCGTGCCTTGGTGAAATGGCGTTCAGATTATTACGACGAGGTCAGCTCTACCTTCGGCTTTGGCCGGGCCGACCTCCTGGCCTCGCTGGCTTTGTTTGACGATAACCCTGGCCTGATCAACGAGTTTGAAAAAGGCATGCGGGCTGTGACTCCGGAGTTGATCCAGCAAACTGCACGGGAATATTTACGCAGCAGCAACCGCACCACTTTGCAACTGGTCGCGGGTGCTGCAGTTGCAACACAGAATGAAGCAGCCAACACGGAGCAGGATAATGGTTAATCGCGTCGGCCAATTGCCCACACTTTTTTGTGCTGCACTATTCGGTGCTGCGTGTTTGCTGACCAGCACCACAGCATGGGCTCAGGATGCTACCGGGGAGAACCAAACCGAAAGCCCGGCTGAAAACGCAGCCGACAACTCTGGGGATAATATAGAGCCACAGCAGCCGCGTCAGATGCCACCTGAAGGCGGCACTCCCAAGGACTTCCAGCTGCCTGCCAAGCAACAGTATCAACTGCCCAACGGTCTCAAAGTAACGCTGGTACCTTACGGCAACATTCCCAAGGTGACGATTTCAGCCATTGTCATGGCTGGCAACCTCAATGAGGGAAAAGACACCTGGTTGGCCGACCTCACAGCCAGCCTGATGGAAGAAGGTACCAGCAACCGCTCTGCGGAACAGATCGCGCGTGAAGCTGCGGAGATGGGCGGCAGCCTGAACATCGGTGTGGGCCTGGACCAGACCTTTGTTACCGGCCAGACATTGGCTGAATTTGCCCCGGACATGGTTACCCTGCTGGCGGACGTACTGCTGCACCCTGCTTTGCCAGCCGACGAACTGGACCGCCTGCGGCGTGATTACCTGCGCAATCTGGAAGTGGCCCTGAACGATCCGGACACCATGGCACTAGTGGCGTTCCGTGAAGCACTTTACGGCGATCACCCTTACGGCCGCCTGTTCCCTAACGCAGAACAGTTGCAGTCCTACACGGTCGAGCAGATTCGGACATTCTGGGACGAAAACTTTGGCGCACAACGCACCCATGTTTTTGTGGCAGGTATGTTTGATGACGAGGCAGTGGCCGCCGCCATTGAAGAGGCTTTCGGCGCGTGGAAAACAGGCCCAGGCCCGCTCCAGATGCCCCCGGTGCCGAAGACCGAGCGGCAGTATGTGGAGCTGATCAATCGCAATAACGCCAGTCAATCCAATGTCTATCTGGGCCTGGTTACCGCCAACCCGAGCCAGCCAGATTACGTGGCCCTGCAGGCCGCCAACTCCATGCTCGGCGGCGCATTCTCCTCGCGAATCACCCGCAATATCCGCGAGGACAAGGGCTATACCTATTCACCGAACAGCGCCTTGTCAGCGCGTCGCCAGGATGCCTATTGGGTGCAGAATGCCGCCATCACCACTGATGACACTGCGGCCGCTGTGAAGGAAGTCTATGCAGAGATCAACCGTTTGCGCGATGAGCCACCATCGGGTGAAGAATTGCTGGGCACCCAAAACCTGATGGCTGGCACTTTTACGCTGCAGAACTCGACCCCGCAGGGCATCATCAACGTGCTCAATTACGTTGACCTGCACGGGCTGGGTGACAGCTACCTGACGGACTACGTCAGCCGGGTTTATGCTCTGACTCCGGCGGAGATATCACGCGTTACCAGCGAGTACCTCAAGCCCGATAACATGACGCTGGTGGTAGTCGGTGACAGTGCAAGAATTGGCGAACAGCTAGTGCCTTACCTGGAGCCCCAGCCCTGAGTGAGTGCTGGAATTCCGGCTCCAGGTAACCGGCGCAAGTCCCGTGGGGGCCGGAGTCCTGACCACGCCAGTACCCCGATCACCCCAAATCTTTCAACGTAAGGGAAAGGAGCGGCTCGTGATTGTATTCAGCGAGACTCACCCGCTGATGAATAAACGACTTTGCCATTGAATATCGTCAGGGTCACCGCAGTTTCACCAATACGTCCAGCGTCGCCCTTTTCGGCCAACTCCACGATGTTCTGATCCAGCACTACCAGGTCGGCCAGCTTGCCGGCTTCGATGCTGCCCAGCCGGTCATCGTGCTTGAACAGCCGAGCCCCATTGATAGTGAGAGCGGCAATCGCCTGGTGCACATCAATACTTTCCTTGGGGTTGAGCTGAACTTGCCCGTCGTCATTGGCAGCGCGTGTGATAGCTACCTCCAGACTCACCAAAGGCATCGGATTACGGGTGCCGACCGGAGCATCACTGCCGTGCACCAAAGGACCTCCAGAATCTGCAATGCTTTTTGCCGGATAAACATTCTGCATGTAGTAATGTTCCGGGTTGTACAGATCAGCTACACCCTTCAATTCATCAATGAATGGAACCACTGTCATCTCATATTCCATGCCCGAGCCCGCCCAGACCAGGGTGAATACCGTCGAGATGCCCAGTTCGCCTATGCGCTTCTGCTCATCGGGATGCACCAGTTGGGCGTGCGCGATGCTTTGTGTCAGACCCTGCGCATCAGCCTGTGCTTTGACCTGCGCAAATTCATCTACCACCACCCTTATGGCTTTGTCAGCCAGGGCATGGACGTGGACATGGAATCCAGCCTCTGTAGCCTTGCGGATATAGGTGCGGATGAACTCTTCCGGATGCGCGAGTATTCCCGAATAAGGTATGCATTGTTTCGGGAAGAATCCGTGTTCGGCTGCAAAATCGCGAAACACCTCATCAGCGACATAAGCCTCCGGATTGGCTTGCACCGACTGGCAGATTTCACTGCCCTGGTCCACATACCCGCTGATATCAAAGCTGCCATCCTCTATGCTTCCGCTGAAAATAGGCTGGCGGAAGCCGTTCAAGGTGGCCGCCACTGGCATAGTGGGCGGTGAACTCAGCGGATTGCCTTCCAGCACGGCGTCCGAAAATAACTTTACCGCATTGGCTGCAATGAACTCTGAGTCGGCATACTGATCACGCAAAGTTTTCAACATGGCCAGGTGCGCATCGATGGCTGCGACATCATTGCTCTCGGGTTCAGCCATGGCCGCCCTGAGCCGAAACGTCATCAAGCCGCTGTCCTGCAGCCAGCCAAAGGAAGCCAACGCTTCCGGGGTTACAAAGGCATCCTGGATGGAGGTAATTCCATTGCGTGCCAGGGCCTGCGCCACTTGCGGCATGATACTTTCCGGGCTGGCATTGGAACCGAGGAAATCGGCAAAGAAATCGGGACGGACCAGCAAACGTGCACCTTCATTGATTCCACCACTGGGCCGGCCACTCTCATCCACGGCCACCATGGGCCGGTATTCGGCAAACTCGCCAGCCAGCGTTTCGGCGCTGAGGCCCACCACTTCACCCTGCGAATTTTTCGCCAACGCAAAGGCAGCGCTGTTTGCGGCTCCGTGATGTCCGTCGTTGCCCCACAGGAATATCGGGTGCTCCAGCGACACCGCATCCAGCGCCGCTCGCATATTGGGCAGTTCGGCG
>JBGTHE010000275.1:0-6989 GCA_041746335.1 Lysobacterales bacterium
TCCGGTTGCACTTTCTGCCGGTGAACAATACACCGTCGCTGCCTACCTGGCTGGTTCTGGTGCGAGTGCCAGATCCGCTGTGAACTTTCCACGAACCTTTGGTGATATCACCATACTCGCATCGACTTATGCATCCACAGCCAGCGATCCCAATGCGATTCCTAATCTTGAGCTATCAACTATCAGCATGTACGGCCAGGTTGACATCAGTTTTGTCGGGACTAGTGCTAATCCCCCGCCGGTTCGCCCTGAAGTGGCATTTAGCGACTCTTTTGAAATCAGTGAGTGGAACAGCTTGTGGAGCGAAGACAGCCAGAATGACTGGTTTCGTTCGATTCAGAGATCAACAACCGGGACACGGTCAGCCGAGGTCGATGGCTCTGCTTCAAATGCTCAGCTGATTTCCATACCCATCAACTTGCAGGGATCGCGCACCGCAGACATAGAATTTGACTGGTTTATTGAATCCAGTCTCGATGCAGGTGAGTACCTGGCATTCGATGTATCGACTAACGGCGGATCAAGCTGGAGCGAACAGAGGCGGCTGCGTGGCGATGTGGATGCAGAAAATGTATGGCGTAACGAAAAGCTTACGCTCACCAGCCTGAGCTCGCTGCGATTACGATTTCGTGGCTCCATGTCCGGCTCTGATGAAGATGCCAACGTGGATAATGTCAAAGTAACTGTTGCAAGCCCTGTCGCCAACACCGCGCCACAGATCACCTCTCCGGGTAATCAGACCAGTGTGGCAGGAGTTTCAATTTCCCCCTTGTCTCTGGTGGTGAGCGATGCTGAAAACGATCCGGTAACTTGCGCCATTTCAGGCTTGCCCAGTGGTTTGTCGGAGTCTGCAGAGTGCGTCATCAGCGGTGCTGCCAGTGCTGCTCCCGGAAATTATTCGGTCGGAATAGTGGCACATGATGGCAAAGTGAATTCTGCTGTGGTGAACTTCATTTGGACGGTCACCTCCGCTGCTCTTGCGGCCAACCCGGACATACCTCCAGCGCCTACGCCTGCACCAAGTTTCGCTGCCAGCGCCAGTTCCTCCCGCGTGGGTGCTACTCCAGGAAACTTTCGGGTTAATCAATCGGGTCATGCTACGTACAGCATTCCGATTTTCGTGGCTGCTGGTTCTGGTGGAATGGCACCGCAAATCAGCCTGGAATACTCCAGCGAGGCGGGCAATGGGCCGATCGGTTTGGGGTGGTCGCTGGGTGGACAATCGGCGATCAGTCGCTGTGCTCAGACTCTGGAACAGGATGGTCCAAATGCAGTTCGGGGGATTACTTTATCCACCTCCGATCGTTTCTGTCTGGATGGCCAACGCCTGATGTTGGTATCGGGCACCTACGGAGCGGCAGGCAGTGAATATCGCAGTGAAATTGATCAATTCGCCAAAGTGGTTGCAAATGGTTTGGCGGGCAACGGCCCAGCAAGTTTCACTGTTTGGCGGAAAGACGGCGGCGTAGCGGAGTACGGCAACAGCACCGATTCGCGGATTGAGGCACGCGCTTCTGACAATACGACCGTTCTGGTGTGGGCGCTGAACAAGACCAGCGATTCTGCAGGAAACTACCTGGTTTATAGCTACTTGGAAGCAGGCGCGTCGCAGGGTGATCCGGTTGAGTTTTTGCTGCATAAAATTGCCTACACCGGCAACAGTCGAGCCGGCACAGTTCCCTTTGCTGAGCTGAATTTCGTCTATGACATGAGCAGAGGTGATGCTCAAGTGACCTACCTGGCTGGTGCTGAGCTGGTGCAAACCCAACGTCTGGTGCGCATCGACTCCAAAGCGAGAGTGGATTCGGGAAGTACATTGCAGTTTCTGCGCGCCTACTTTCTGACCTATCAAAGTGATCCTCAAGGACGTTCGATTCTCAGTTCCATCAAGGAATGTCGTGACAGTTCCCAGAATTACTGTTTTCTGCCCACCGGATTTGCCTGGCATCTCCGCGATAATGCCATCAACGCCGCCAAGTCAGGCAGCTTCAATTCCCCCAGCGTATTGCACGGTCTTGTATTAGGGGACAGTAATGGTGACGGTTTACCCGACCTTATATACACGGAGAAGGCAGGTTCGAGCTATGTGTTGAAAGTGGCACTTGCACAGCCCAACGGCGGGTTCAGTATCCCATCGGGAAGCACCACCCTCGCAAAAAACGTTAACAACGAGCCCGTACCAGTCACAGTCATCGATTTGAATGCAGATGGTCGTCAAGACCTGGTCTATGTCTACGATTCAGGTTCGGGCCCGAAATGGTATGCCCAGATTTCCGGAGGTAGTACTTCATTCGCAGTGCTGGCACCTGCAGCAAGCGATCAGCTGTCATTGTTGAAAGTAATGGATTTTGATGGAGATGGATTGCCTGACCTGCTGTATGGATACAAACCAGGCTCTGGCCCGGGCCAACAATTGGTTTGGCAGCGCAACACGTTTACACCCGGAGGTGCCCCCGGCCTGGCCCCTGCACTGAATATCTATGCAGATCTGGCCAACCTGTTTCCAGATAACGTGCCTGACGATAATCCGGCAATCACTGAAAATTGGTTCATAAACGACGAACACCCCAACTTTGCGGCTGAAGCCAATCCAGTGCGAAGCCAGGTGTTCGACTACAACGGCGATGGTGCTGTCGACCTGTTGGTCAAAGTGTCGCGGCAGTACTGTCAGGGGCAATGCGGTATTGAGTTTGCAAGCGCGCCTTCTTCAGCAGAACTACTTAATCTGAGCAATCTCGATTCGGGTCCGTTTGCAGCTACTGAACCAGAGCAACCCGAAGCGCCAACTGGAGGCACAACCGGCGTAACAGCAACGGCTTCTTTCTGGGTAATTTATGAAAGCGATAGCCTCAATGGCTTCAGATTCAGAGAGGTCATTGCCCAGGATACCAGTTGCACGCTGATTGAGGTCTGCGGAAATTACGCAGCCCTCCCAGTAATTCGGGATCCCCATCCAGCGGATATCAATGCGGACGGTCTCGCCGATTTGCTCTATCGCAACCAGTCGGGCATCTGGGAGTTCCGGCTCAATACGGGTAAGGATTTTGGGCAAGGCATTCCGATCCCGGGTCAATCGATCTCGGCCATGCATCACGCCGCTCAATTGCAGGATATGAATGGTGATGGCTGGCCAGACCTGGTTTACCCTAACGCGGCCGAAGATCCCAATGCCAAGTGGACTATCCACATAAACCAATTAGGGTTGGCGTTTGGAGCTGCGCAAACTAGCGCGGCACCAGTCGGCAATAGCCTAGACAAGGATTTTGGAGTGTTTGCTGATTTCACTGGTGATGGCAAGCTGGACCATCTGTTTGTCAACCTGAGCTCGCTGGGCGAGGTGCAAGGCACCGAGTTACGACTGGGCGGAAACAAACTGGACGGAGGTTCCAGTGCAGCAGTTCCGGCCAGTATGATCAGTAGCATTACCGATGGATTTGGCGCAAGCACGGCGCTTTCCTATCGTCCCTTGACGGATGCTGTTGTTTACAGCCGTATGCGGGACTCAGCGCAGGCGTCCTGGGGCAAGGGGTCCGCTGTCTACGATTTCGTGGCGCCGGTTTATGTGGTCAGTCAAGCCGAAAGTCTGGCTCCCGCTTATGCGAGTGCCACCGCAACCAGTCGGGTGGAATATCACTACGTGGGTGCAAAGCTCCAGGCCGGTGGCAGGGGATTCCTGGGATTTGGTGAAGTGATTTCGTTTGATCCTCAATTGGGCATACGCACCAATAATCGATACCGGCAAGATTTTCCCTTTGTAGGATTGCCTGCAGATACCACTCAGGCAAAAGTGAGCAGCAGTCAAAAGTTTCATTCCATCAGCAGTACCTCAGCCACTACTCCTGTGAGTTGGGGGGCAGTGAATGCCACCACTGCAGCAGCGGTTTTGCCGAGTGGCACTCGCTTGAATTACGCTGTCAATCAGTGGGACAAGCGCGAGACTCAGGCTGGCAAAAATAGCTGGTTTCCCTATATCGCCAATAGCCTGGAGCGAGCTTACACGCTGGCGGGTGGGTTTAGCAGGAAAGTACTGTCAACCCAAACCTACAACAATGACTATGGCAATCTGGATACGAGGGTGGTCAATACTTATGCAACCGATGGGTCTACTGCCATCGCTACTCAAACCACTAGCAACAGCTATACAGACAACATCAGTTTGTGGCATCTGGGACGACTGACTTCCAGTCAGGCAACCCATGCTCGCACTGGCAAGAGTTCAATCGTACGGCTCTCCGCCTTTGCCTACGAATCCGCAACTGGCATTCTCAACCGTGAAACCATAGAGCCCGGAAGCACTCAGTTTGAGGTAGTAACAACCCACCAACTAGATCTTTTCGGTAATCGAATTGCGACTGCTGTAAAGGGCTACGGAATGCCCGAGCGCCCAAGCTCGCAAAGTTTTGATGGCTTGGGGCGCTTTGTCACTGAAACCCGAAATACATTCAATCAACTTACGTCCAAAGTCTCGCAGCGCGATGTATTCGGCAATCCGCTGCAGCTCGAGAATATTGATGCTGTGAAAACCCTGAATGGGATCGATTACATGGGACGCCCATTCATTTCCTGGTCTGAAACCGGTTCATGGCAGAAGACGATCATGAGCCTGGGAGCGGGAAGCTACTGCCCAACCGGTAGAACCGCTTTTTACTCATTGAGCAGTGGCGGGGGTCAGCCGAAACAACACCGTTGTTCCGACAAACTCGGCCGGGGAATCCGAACAGCCATTGAAGGCTTCAATGGAAACTACATTTTTACTGACACGGAATACGATAAAAGCGGCCGGGTAGCCCGTGTATCGGAACCCTATTTCAGTAACGGTGCATTGTCGTGGAATGAAACCGCCTACGACGATTTGGGTCGCGTCAGCGCCGTTCAGTCGGTTGATGGTAATGATCTGAGCTACGACTACGATGAATCGGCCAGTGCCTGTGGCACGCCGGGCAGTGCAGGGCGGATTCGCTCCACGAATGGCCTGGGCCAGGTACAGCTGGAAATCAGAAGTGCACTGGGTGAGACAACTTCGGTATATGACAATGCCTGTGGGCTGGTGACTTACGACTACGACAGCGTGGGGAATCTGGTCAGGCTGGTAGGTGCCGATGGTGTTGTTACAACCATGATTTATGACAAGACAGGGCGCAAAACCCGCCTCAGCGATGTAAATAAAGGCATCTGGCAATACGCATATAACCCACTTGGGGAGATGACTCGACAGATCGACAGCAAAGCCCAGGCTTTGGATTTTGTTTTTGATGGGCTCGGTCGCGTCACTGTTCGTCATGAACGCACTGGCGTCAGCACGCTGACTGATAGCAGCTACACCACTGTTAACAGCGAAACAACCACCTGGATCAACAGCACGAGTGCAGCTGTGAAGGGCAAAGGACAGATTTCGTCAGCCATATATCGCACAGGTAGCAGCGGTGCAGTCGTGCAGCAACAGGATTATGCTTATGATGAGTTTGGCCGGCCCAGTCTGCGAACGAATAGTATTGATGGCGTAATGCTGGCCGATGAAACGAGCTACGACCAGTTCGGCAGGGTATTTCAGCAATTTGATGCATCCGGTGACTATCGAGGCGTTCGGTATCATTACAACAGTTTTGGATACCTGGAGCGTCTGCAAGAATCTCGTGACGGTGTGCAGGGGGAAATCTACCAACGAGTGTTGGGCCAGGATCAACGTGGCAATGTAACTGCCATGCAGTTGGGCAACGGAGTGACCGCATCTGCGAACTATGACCCTGGTTCAGGGCGTTTGGTATCGCTGGAGGCTTACGACAAGAACTCAATTGAACTGCAAAGCGTCAGCTATAGTTTTGATGTGCTGGGAAATCTTCTGTATCGCCACGATACATCCCGAACTCAGGATCTGAAGGAAACGTTTGCTTACGATGAACTAAATCGGCTAGAACAGGTATTGCTTTCCAACGCCGGTGCGCAACCGCAGCTTACCCTCAGTCTTCAGTATGATCAGTCGGGAAACATTACTCACAAGTCAGATGTGGGTCAGTATCTGTACGGGCAGAACGGTGCAGGAGCACACGCTGTTACCACTGCGGGCAACACGACCTATAGCTACGACGTCAATGGCAATCAAACCTCGTCCAGCGTTGGAAGAACGATCAGCTACACGCATTTTGACCAGGCAAGCCGTATTCAGAAAGCCAGCGAGTCCACCGACTTCTTTTACGGCATCGGTAATCAACGGATCAAGCGGGTCGACAATAATTCGATTGACGGCACAAAAACCACTTGGTACTTCGGCAGTGTCGAGCGCCTGCAATATCAGGGGGAAAATGCTTTCTTCCGACGCGCTGTTGGCGGCATCGGCGTAGTTGAGTACTTTCCGACCAGCGGCGCCAACGATATCTCTTACCTGGTAAAGGATCATTTAGGCTCAATACACACAGTAACCGATCAAAGCGGGCTGGCCACGAATTCCACCAGCATGCATTTCAGTGCCTTTGGCGAGCGGCAAAACGATTCCTGGAACAGTGCAATCTCGCTGTCTGGCAGTCGATTGCAGAATATGATCAATACCCGCGGCTTTACCGGCCACGAGCATATTGACGGGCTGGGCATCATTCACATGAATGGGCGAATCTACGACCCCAAAATTGGACGC
The DNA here is from genome assembly GCA_041746335.1 of Lysobacterales bacterium. Taxonomy (GTDB): domain Bacteria; phylum Pseudomonadota; class Gammaproteobacteria; order Xanthomonadales; family SZUA-36; genus JAWXBM01. The sequence goes on from JBGTHE010000275.1 coordinate 6,629, forward strand.
TTCCTGCAGGCTGATCCCCTTGTGCAAAGCCCAAAGAACAGCCAGAGCCTGAATCGTTACAGCTATGTTTGGAACAACCCCCTAAACGCGACCGACCCGAGTGGGTTTTGTAGAAATGCCTCGGACTCAGCTTGCGAGGGAGAAGAACCTTCTGGGAAGGATGATGACGATTCGCATGACTATATTGAACTCAAGCCTGACGAGTCTGAAAAGAAGAAGAAACAAAAAGAAGATGTGAGTGGTGCAAATATCGGCACACCAGAGGGCATATCCGAAAATTCATCCAGCGCTAATCAATTAGGTGAATATAAGTCTGATGGAGAGATTAACCAGTCAGTCAGAGAGTTAGAATCGAGCGCCC
>JBGTHE010000276.1:0-2415 GCA_041746335.1 Lysobacterales bacterium
TTGGTTTGCAGCACCAGCACAAATGCGACCAGCAACAAGAGGAAAAAACAGGCCATCGCCTGCTTTACAGTCAGTTCGCCCGTTGCCAGGGGCCGGGAGCGGGTGCGTTGGACATGTGGGTCAAAATTGCGATCGGCAATATCGTTCATTACGCAACCGGCAGCGCGCATAACGGCAACGCCCAGGGTAAAAATCACGAAATTCCGCACCGATGGACGACCTTGTCCCGCCACCATCAAAGCCCACCAGGTTGGCCACAGCAATAACAGCATGCCGATCGGTCGATCGAATCTCATCAGGCGCCAATAGGCATTCCAGTTCACAGACATAAAGAGTTTCGCTTTGGCTACCCGGCTATTCTGAATGTTGCAGCAAGCCTTGCAAAGGCGTGTCCCACCCCAAGCCCGGTATAAGCATGAACTTCCGCAATGACCCCTAAAGCCCAATGCGCTTTCCTTTACAATAATGCCTCGCTGAAACTCCGCTGCCCCACAGGAACGATGGTTCATGGAACTGATCGACATTGGTTGCAACCTTGGTCACGACTCATTTAATGCTGACCGGGAGGAAGTGATCGCCCGGGCTCACGATGCGGGAGTGGCGCAAATGATTGTCACCGGCGCGAGCGAGCATGGCAGTATTGCTGCATTGGATATTGCGCGCACGAGCCCGGCCCATTTGTACGCCACTGCGGGGATTCATCCACACCTGGCTAGCGAATTCAACGACGAAACCGATTCCGTAATCCGCGAACTCTGTGCCCAACCCGAGGTAGTAGCTGTCGGTGAAGCGGGCCTGGATTACTTCCGGGATTTTTCACCGCGCGATCATCAGCGGCATGCATTCGAGCGGCAATTGCACATAGCGGTTGATAACGGCCTGCCGCTGTTCCTCCACCAGCGGGATGCACATGCCGACTTTATCGCCATCCTGTGCCAGTTCCGAGCTCAACTGAACGAGATTGTTGTGCACTGCTTTACCGGCACGCAAGCCGAAATGCATGAATGCCTGGAACTCGATTGTTATATCGGAATCACGGGCTGGATCTGCGATGAGCGCCGTGGCACGCAAATGCAGAACTACATGGCAGACATACCGGCTGACCGGCTGCTGATTGAAAGCGATGCCCCTTATCTCAAGCCACGCAATTTGCGCCCCCGGGTTAAAAGTCATCGCAACGAGCCCTGCTGGCTGCCTTGGATTGCGGCTACACTGGCGGCCTGCAGGGGCGAAAGCACCGAACGTCTCGCCCAGCAAACTACTGCCAACGCCCGAGGATTTTTCAGACTACAAGCCCCGGAGCAGAGTAAAGTATTGGCAGACGCTGCATCCTGAGCAAGCTGGATACAGGTTGTTCATTCAGGCCAGGCATTCAGGTCGGAGCAACCGTCTTCACTGTTAACGCACCCCCCAGGAATCAACCGTGACCGAAGCCAACGAGCAGCATCCAGAAACTTCCACGGGCTCATCGCGTATGAGTCGCTTTGGATTCAGGAAGCCGCGAATCTTTCCTCCGGTGTGGCTGTTGTTTTCGATGCTCGCCATGTATCTACTGCATCGCTGGATTCCGCTGATGCAATTGTATGAAACCCTACAGGGGGGCTGGACTTTCATGCTGTTTGTGCCCGGACTGATCCTGACCCTGATTGCGGTTTGGGGCTTCAAGAAGGCCAAAACCGGCACTTTGCCCTTCAGTAAATCCACCACCCTGGTGACGGACGGCGTGTATCGCTTTACCCGTAACCCCATGTACCTGGGAATGGCCCTGATTCTGGCAGGCCTGGCGATAAAATTTGGAAGTCTGGGTGCCTGGCTGCCAATACCGGCCTTTGTCGCCATCATCCAGCATCAATTCATCCGTAACGAAGAGATCTTCCTGACGGCTATCTACGGTGATCAATACCAACAGTTTTGTCAGAAAGTCAGGCGCTGGGTTTAGCCGCAATTTTTCGGCCACGGCCATGCGGATAAAATATTTTCATCAGCCCATCAATTCGATCTAGACTGTCAGCAGGATCAATCCATCCGGGATTCCCAGGAGAGAGCGCAATGAAACTCATATTTGGCAGCTGCATAGGTTTGTGCATGGTATGGGCTGCAACTGTTCAAGCACAACAACCCATCATTTATCCAGCCGGCGGCCAGACCCCGGAACAACAACAGAAGGACCAGGGTGAATGCCAGGTATGGGCCACTCAGTCCACCGGCATAGATCCTGCGGTGCTTGCAACAACGCCTCCGCCCCCTTCAAGTTCCGGCGGCGGCGAACGCGTGAGAGGAGCCGCAAGAGGAGCTGTAGGTGGAGCGGCTATCGGTGCGATTGCCGGAGATACGGGTGAAGGTGCGGCTATTGGAGCTGTGGTGGGCACCATGGCAGGAGGCCGGAAGAAGCGGCAAAACGAAGCAGCCCAGCAG
>JBGTHE010000277.1:0-2402 GCA_041746335.1 Lysobacterales bacterium
TTTACCTTGCCTACTTACTGGACCCTGCGGGCAATAAACTCTGCGGGCTGCACCGTATCGTCGAATGAAATAACCATATCAGCTTTGGATTTGCAGACTGCTTTGGTTGGTGCCGCAACTGACTCGGCCCATGATGTGTAATGCAATACTTAATCAGCGCTCAGGAGCAAAGTCGATGGACCGAAAAACCGCACGAATCATTACCCTGTTGGCCATAGCCGTCAGCCTGCAAGCCTGTACCTGGGTAAAACCCACAGAGGGAGGCGACACGGTTGTGGTAGCCCAGGCTCAGGGAATCAATAACTGTGAGCGCAAAGGCGCGGTTGACTCCGTGCTCAAAAGCCAGGTGGCAGGTGTACAACGCAATGCGACCAAAGTAGCGGGTGAGCTTGAAACCCTGGCGCGCAACGAAGCTGCCCGCATGGGTGGTGACACCATCGTTGCTGAGTCCAAGATCCAGGATGGCGCACAGACATTTGGGGTATATCGCTGCCGCTCCTAGATCCGCCTGAATCTTTTAAGATGGGCCCGATGTCCGCCGGCTTTCCACAGCGATCTTTCGGGTTACCATGTTCATTTTCAAAAGTACGGGGAGCCTTCAATGTGGGCCAGATGTTGCTTGATGGTATTGATGATGTCGGTTAATCCGGTTTTTGCGGCCAACTCCGATTACGGCACGCGCTACACGGGCGATCGCTTTGTCACGCGCAGCCCAGTGCTGGGCCGCAACGGCATGGCCTCTACTTCACACCCGATTGCATCGGCGATTGCCGTGGATATCCTGAAAAAAGGCGGTAGTGCCATTGACGCTGCGATTGCTGCCAACGCCATGCTGGCACTGGTCGAGCCCTATGCTTGTGGCATCGGTGGAGATCTCTTCGCCATAGTCTGGGACCCAAAATCTCGCGAACTCGTGGGCTTCAACGGCAGTGGCCGCACACCGGCCGGATTGGCGTTTACCGAGTTGCACGCTCAGCTGGGTGAGGCCAAATCTCTGCCGCTGTTCGGCGCGCTGGCCGTGAGTGTTCCGGGTGCTGTGGATGGCTGGTTCGCCCTCCATGAGCGGTTTGGTAAGTTGCCCATGGCTGAACTGCTCGCTCCGGCTATTGAGTATGCGCGACAGGGTGTAGCCATCACGGAAGTCGATGCCCATACCTGGGCTGCGTCCCTCACTGAATTTCCGGGGGATGATCTGAAAGACGCCGATATCGCCGAGCTGCGCCGCGTGTATATGCCTAATGGTGACGCACCTGAAGTAGGCGAAGTCTTTACCAATCCCGACTTGGCAGACAGCTACCAGCGTTTGGCTGCAGACGGCCGTGATGCTTATTACAAGGGTGATATTGGCCAACGCATCGTTGCCGCAGTGCAAGCAGCCGGTGGACATTTGCAGTCCAGTGATCTGGCCGCACACAGTGGCGAATGGGTAGTGCCTGTGTCGGTCAATTATCGGGGCTATGATGTTTACGAACTGCCGCCCAACTCCCAGGGCATCGCGGCTTTGCAGATGCTGAACATCATGCAGCAGTTCCCCCTGGCCGAGTGGGGAAGAGGCAGTGCCGACTATTGGCACATACTGGCGGAAGCCAGCAAGCTTGCCTATGAAGACCGCGCCCGGTTTTACTCCGACCCGGCTTTTACCGACATTCCTTTGGACTTCCTGCTCTCTGAAGCCTACGCCCAGGAACGTGCCGCACTGATCAATATGCAAAAGGCCGCGCAAAGCGCGCCCGCCGGCCAGCCGCCCCTTCATGGTGATACCACCTACCTCGCCACAGCTGACAGCAGCGGCATGATGGTCTCCTTCATTCAGAGCAATTTCTGGGAATTCGGCAGCGGCATCGTGGGGAAGGGCACGGGCTTTGCGCTGCAGAACCGCGGGAGTTCCTTCAGCATGGAACCCGGTCATGCCAATGTCTACGCGCCAGGCAAGCGGCCATTCCACACCATTATTCCAGCCTTCATCATGAAAGACGGTAAACCCTTGATGGCATTTGGCGTGATGGGCGGCTACCTGCAACCGCAGGCCCATGCACAAATCGTGGCCAATCTGGTGGACTTCGGCATGAATGTCCAACAGGCGGGCGATGCGGCCCGACTGGTGCACCAGACCGCCTCACAGCCCACCGGCGGCAGAATGTCGGATGGCGGTAAGGTCAGCGTTGAGGGCGGGGTGAGCGATAGAATCGTGGCTGAATTGCGAAAGCGGGGTCATACGGTCAGTCACGGCGAGCGCGCTTATTCCGGATCTTTCGGAGGGTACCAGGCAGTCTGGCGAGATCCCGAAAATGGGGTTTTCTGGGGTGGCACTGAGATGCGCTTTGATGGAGCTTCGGCTGGATATTAACTCCGGGTGGCGAGATCAGCGGAATACCATGAATGAATCCTTTGATTCCCTGATC
>JBGTHE010000278.1:0-3282 GCA_041746335.1 Lysobacterales bacterium
GCTGAAACGAGAAGATCTGAATCACACCGGCGCTCACAAAGTGAATAACACAGTTGGGCAGGCTTTGCTGGCGGATCAAATGGGAAAACAGCGCCTGATCGCCGAAACCGGCGCAGGGCAACACGGTGTTGCTTCAGCCACAGTGGCTGCGCGTTTGGGTAAAGAGTGTGTGGTGTACATGGGTGAAATCGATATTGCCCGCCAGGCCAGCAATGTGTTTCGCATGAAATTGCTGGGTGCCGAAGTACGTCCTGTCAGCAGCGGCTCACGGACCCTGAAAGATGCGCTGAATGAAGCCATGCGCGATTGGGTGACCAATGTAGACGACACTTTCTACATCATCGGCACGGTAGCTGGCCCGCATCCTTATCCGACTATGGTCCGTGATTTCAATGCAGTCGTTGGGCGTGAAGCCCGTCGCCAGATGCTGGAACAATATAATGTATTGCCTGATGCATTGGTCGCCTGTGTCGGTGGCGGTTCGAATGCCATCGGGTTGTTCCATCCTTTCATTGGCGACAGTTCAGTGCGAATGATCGGCGTTGAAGCTGCCGGGCGTGGGCTCGCCAGTGGTGAACATGCCGCATCACTGTGTGCTGGCCGCCCAGGAATACTCCATGGATGCCGTACCTATTTGATGGACGATGCCAATGGCCAGATTATCGACACACATTCCGTTTCAGCAGGGCTGGACTACCCCGGAGTCGGGCCCGAGCATTCCTGGCTCAAGGACACAGGCAGGGCAGAGTACGTGGGCATCACTGACCAGGAAGCCCTGGACGCCTTCCATAAACTGACTCGTATGGAAGGCATCATGCCCGCACTTGAGAGCAGTCACGCTGTGGCCTATGCCATGAAACTGGCGCCAACCATGCGACCCGATCAAACCATATTGGTGAACTTGTCTGGTCGTGGTGACAAAGATATTGCCACGGTGGCTACCCTGGGGAATATCACCTTATGATCAACCGCATTGATCAATGTTTTGCCGCTCTGGCAGTCGATTCCCGCAAGGCCCTGGTGCCTTTCATCACCGCTGGGGACCCGCAGCCAGATTGGACTGTAAGCATCATGCACCAGTTGGTTTCAGCGGGCGCTAACCTCCTTGAACTGGGAATTCCGTTTTCGGATCCGATGGCCGATGGGCCGGTTATCCAGGCTGCCAGTGAACGCGCCATTAAAAAGGGTGTGTCGTTGCACTCCGCGTTGGACATGGTTGCCCGTTTCCGGGAAACAGATCGTTCAACACCCGTAGTGCTCATGGGCTACATGAATCCCATCGAGCGTTATGGTCACGCCGAATTTGCATCGGATGCAGCGAAATCCGGCGTGGACGGTGTGTTGATGGTCGATTGCCCGCCGGAAGAGATGGCCGAACTGACGCGCTTGATGGAGCAACACGGTGTGCATCCCATCCGCCTGCTGGCACCTACCACCACCCCGGAACGAATAGGGCTGGTTGCTGCACATGCCAAGGGTTATCTGTATTACGTTTCGTTCAAGGGTATTACGGGCGCTGACCGGCTGGATCATGCAGGTATCGTCGCTCCTTTGCAGGAAATCAGGCGTCAGACGAAGCTACCGGTGGCCGTTGGCTTTGGCATCAAGGATGCCGCCAGTGCTGCCGCAGTAGCGAAATTCGCTGATGCAGTAGTGATAGGCAGTGCCCTGGTGGAAGCATTATCCAAAGCTGAATCGAAGGAGCAGGCCAATCGTCTGGCAGCCGACTTTCTTGCGCCCGTCCGTCAGGCCATGGACAATGTGGCAACATAAGCTTGTGTTCGGCGAGGCCGCAGTCATCGAAGAGAAAGGACTATGAGCTGGTTTCAGAAACTGATGCCCTCGCGGATACGTACTGAGGGTGGCAACAAGCGCACGGTGCCGGAAGGCCTCTGGACCAAGTGCCCGGAATGTACTGCTGTTCTCTATCGTCCCGAGCTGGAGCGAAATCTCCTGGTCTGCCCCAAATGCAGCAAACACATGCCCGTAACCGCCAGGGCGCGTTTATTGCAGTTTTTTGATCCGGATACGACCCAGGAGATCGCTGCCAACCTGGAGCCGACCGATCCGCTGAAATTTCGTGACACCAAAAAATATCGTGATCGCCTGGTGGCGTCGCAAAAAGCTACTGGCGAAAAAGACGCATTGATCGCAATGCGCGGAAAAATGCATGGCGCTCCTCTAATCGCCTGTGCGTTTGAGTTCAATTTCATGGGTGGCTCCATGGGCTCGGTGGTGGGTGAAAAATTTGCCCGAGCTGGCCAGGAAAGCTTGCGTACGCGCTCTCCCCTGGTGTGTTTTTCCGCAAGCGGAGGGGCGCGTATGCAGGAAGGCCTATTGTCACTGTTGCAAATGGCCAAGACCAGTGCGGTATTGGCCAAGCTGGCCGAAAGCGGCATTCCCTTTATTTCAGTATTAACCCATCCCACCATGGGTGGAGTATCTGCAAGCCTGGGAATGTTAGGTGACGTGAACATTGCCGAACCTGGAGCATTGATCGGCTTCGCTGGTCCTCGCGTGATCGAACAAACAGTCCGGGAAAAGCTGCCGGAAGGATTCCAGCGTGCTGAATTCCTGCTGGAGAAAGGCGCTGTCGATATGATCGTTGACCGGCGTCAGCTGCGGGATCAGATTGCCCGTTTGCTGGCATTGCTCGGCGGCGGCTCCCAGCCCCGTCAGGTGGTTGGCGAATTGGTTCATATGAGCTGAGTGCATACAGTCCCTGCAAACCGCTCGCGCAGATCCTTTTGAATGACTAAGCCTGCAAGTCTGCACGACTGGCTGAACCTGCTGGAAGTGCGTCATCCCACCACCATAGATCTCGGTCTGAAACGAGTGGGTGCAGTCTGGCAAAGACTCGGCAACCCTCGGCCCGCCCGGCAGATTTTCACGGTGGCCGGAACCAACGGCAAAGGCTCAACGGTCACCTATATCGATGCCATGCTGCGGGCATTGTCCTATAGCAGTGGAACCTATACTTCACCGCACGTATTTCACTACAACGAGCGTGTGCGAACAGGCGCGCAGGTAGTCAGCGACGAAGAATGGGTTTGGGCTTTTGAATCTGTGGAGCAGGCCAGGGGCGAGATTGGGCTGAGCTATTTCGAACATGGGACACTCGCAGCTTTCTTGTTGCTGGAGCGGGCCGGGCTGGATTTTGCAGTACTGGAAGTCGGCCTCGGGGGCCGGCTGGATGCCGTCAACTTGATTGATGCCGACTGCACAGTAATCACTCCCATTGGCCTTGACCATCAGGAGTACCTGGGTCCCGACCGGGAAAGC
>JBGTHE010000279.1:0-4050 GCA_041746335.1 Lysobacterales bacterium
TCGGAGAACCAGTTCTCGTAGTGCACCCCAAAATCGGCCAGGTCATCCTTGATGTCCGACAGAATGCTGTCCAGTGCAGCATTGAAAAAGACTCTGTAACCATCTGTTGCCAGTAACTGGCGTGCACGGGCGATCAGTGCATCGATGTAGATTTCGCCGTCGCCACCAGCGGCGGGGGAAGCCGGCAAACCTTCGCTGATCTCATTGCCGGAGTAGCGGTACTTGTCGCCACAATCCGCTCTGACCGTGCGCGAGATATCGTAAATATAATCACCGCGGTAGCCATTATCCGGAAAACTGACCCGCTCACCGCACAATTCCAGGTAACGCAGCCAGACACTGGTGGCCAGAATGTCCATCTGCCGACCATTGTCGTTAACGTAGTACTCACGCTGCACCCGAACACCGGCCAGTTTCAGAATGTTGGCCAGACTTGCGCCGTAGGCAGCACCACGGCCATGGCCCACATGCAGCGGCCCGGTCGGATTGGCTGAAACGTATTCCAGCGAGACGCTGTCATCCAATTCCCCGAGCGGGCTGCCGTATTGCTCCGGATGGTTCAGTACATCCTTGACCACTCCGCGCAAGGCGCAATGGTGTAAGTAAAAATTGATGAATCCGGGGCCGGCAATTTCAACCTTTTCCACTTGCCGGGAACGGGGCAGCCATTCAATCAGCAATTCGGCCAGTTTGCGGGGCGGCATGCCAACGCGTTTGGCCAGAGTCATGGCCAGGTTACTGGCGAAATCGCCGTGTTCTACTGATTTGGTGCGATCCAGCTGTATAACGGGCTCGCCTTCGAGCTCCAGCAATCCTTCGCGCTGCAGGTGCAGCAAGGATTGGGACAGCAGTTCCTGAATATGATCTTTCACTTTTAAATACTAACCTTGGTGGCAGTTTAACGGTGGGATGCCGAAGCTCAAAAAAATGAGGATTATTGTATACGTTTGAAGTAGCCATAAGTAGCTGAGCCCTAAGGGCCAGGGTGTCCAGGAAGTTTTGTGGGCCAGCGCACATATGAATTTTACAACTGGGGTGACAAAGCTGTGGATAAGTTTGTGGAGAATGCTGGGCCCCGCCTGGCGCGGAGGGTTTTCGAATTATAGTCAGGAAAGTTTATGAAAACTCAGCTCTTGTCAAACTTCAATATTTCAATCGCTTACAAATGTATCTGAAATCATTTCTGACAATTTCGGCTATAAGTTAGTGATTATTGGTACGCCCAAGGTTTGTGCATAATTTTCATTCAGGCAGTCCGCTTGTACCGCTTGAACCGTCAACCTGACAGATTGAAACTCCCCTTGAAGGTGGTACCATTCACGCGCAGTGAGTACGCATAACAAGAAAAATCCCTACCGTTTCATGCAGCTGCAACCCGAGCTGGGGCGGCGCGTTTTCATCTCTCCTCAAGCACATGTATCCGGAGCTGTTACCCTGGCTGACGACGTTTCGATCTGGCCCATGGCGGTGCTGCGAGGTGATGTCAATCGAATCACCATCGGTGCGCGCTGCAATATCCAGGACAATGCAGTGCTGCACGTGACTCATGAAGGTCCCGATACACCGGAAGGACGCCCGTTGCTGCTAGCGGAAGACATTACCGTTGGTCATGGCGCCATCCTTCACGCGTGCAGTATCGGCCCGCGTTGCCTGATCGGCATGGGAGCCATCCTGATGGACCGGGTGGAGTTGGAATCCGATGTGATGATCGCCGCAGGTGCTGTGGTGACACCGGACACACGCTTACCCAGGGGCACTTTGTGGAAAGGTAATCCGGCACGATTGGCCCGTGAACTCAGCGAACACGAAATCGACATGTTGCATTACAGTGCAGCTCATTATGTGCGTCTCAAAGATCTTTACCTGGCCCGCAACATTCCTGGAGCTGTTTGCTGATGGCTGAATTCATGGCCTTGGGTTTGTTTGCCGCAGTGGGTCTGGCACTGTTGGCGGGCTTCCCGGTGGCATTCACCCTGGCTGGCGTCGCATTGATATTTGCCGGTATCGGCACTTTGCTGGGCAGTTTTGACCCGGCGTTCCTCGGCGCTTTGCCCAACCGCATCTTCGGCATCATGACCAATGAAACACTGATCGCCGTTCCGGTGTTCGTGTTCATGGGCGTGGTGCTGGAACGCTCGAGGGTGGCGGAGCAATTGCTGCAATCCATGGCGCAAATTGCGCATCGCTTGCCTGCGGGCCTGGGTCTGGCGGTGGTGCTGGTTGGTGCCCTTATGGCTGCCAGTACCGGCATTGTGGGTGCCACGGTGGTGACCATGGGGCTGATTTCCCTGCCCACCATGTTGCAAAGGGGTTACCACCCCAGTGTGGCAACCGGCACGATCTGCGCTGCCGGCACGCTGGGGCAAATTATTCCCCCTTCTATTGTGTTGGTCCTGTTGGCGGATGTGCTGTCCACCGCCTATCAGCAGGCTCAACTCAGCATGGGCAATTTTTCACCCAAGACGGTATCGGTAGGCGAGCTGTTTGCCGGAGCATTGGTTCCCGGTCTGATTCTGGTGGGTATGTATCTGGTTTATCTGCTGGCGCTGGGCATGATCAAGCCCGCGATGGCACCCAAGGTGGTGGAAACAGCAGAAACGAAAGCCAGCATCTGGAGTGTCCTGGGCCATATGCTGGGGCCATTGATGTTGATGATCGCGGTGTTGGGCTCGATTCTGTACGGTGTTGCAACGCCCACCGAAGCCGCGTCGGTGGGTGCCGTTGGTGCCATGATCCTGGCCATGATCCAGGGCCGTTTCAACAGCAGAATGTTGCGTGAAGTTGTGACCAGTACTGCCTCCATTTCAGCCATGGTGTTCATGATTCTGATTGGTGCCTCGCTGTTCAGCCTGGTATTCCGTGGCTTTGGTGGGGATGAGCTGATTGCCGAGCTATTGCATGCCCTGCCCGGCGGTGTGATCGGCGCCATGGTGGTGGTGATGCTGGTGATGTTCCTGCTCGGCTTTGTGCTGGACTTTATCGAAATTACCTTTGTGGTGGTGCCCATTGTCGGGCCCATCTTGATGGCCATGGGGCTTGATCCGATCTGGTTGGGGGTGATGATGGCAGTGAATCTGCAGACGTCTTTCCTGACGCCACCGTTTGGCTTTTCGCTGTTCTACCTGCGTGGAGTGTGCCCGGAAAGCGTACCGACCAGCGCGATTTATCGGGGGGTGATTCCATTCATCCTGATTCAGATTCTTTTGTTGATTGGATTGGCCATCTGGCCCGAACTGGTCAAGTGGTTGCCCGAGCGGATTTACGGCTGAGTTCTGCTTCAAGCGATAAAAAAATCGGCTTCACAGGAGCCTCCTACATTTAGGAGCGGCCTCCGCCGCGAATCTAAGATCGGCGATAGCTCTCGAACATTCGTGCGCCCTCGCTATCCAAGTGCCTTCCCTGCCCAACAAGTAGCCTTCTTCAAAACTGTTGCGCTAGCTAGCAAGGACGAAGCGGCCCAGCAAGACACCAAGGACGACCACCGCAATACCGCCAAACCGCAGGAACTTCATGACGAAGCCATCGCTGAGGCGATTGAAACCCTGAAACATACCGGGCGCCAGCAAGAATGCAGCACCTTCGATGGCCATCAGCCAACCGAGGATGGTTGTGAACAGCGGCCAGGTTCCATCCCAACGATTGTAGGAAAGCGCCAGAACCAGGCCGGCCACCATTTCCACCATGGCGCCTAAAAAATAGCTTTCAGGCCTGGCGAACAGGCCACGCAATACAATCAGCCAGCGGGAAGCCTGCAACGAGCTGGAGGCGCCGATCACGATCAGTCCCATCGCGACGATGGCAGGTGCGAATTCAGTAGCGGGGAGCGAGAAGGTCAACGGTCATCCCTCCTGTGCTTCTGCAATTTCTGTAGTAGGTAGCGCAGCTGTCGCCATGGGGCTTCCGCTATGAGCCGTGCTCGCTTGTATGGTAATCCGTGCTGGATATCGGGATGATTGAAAGCGCCGGGATGGGAGGGACTAAGCTCGCTTCTGACCTGTTGGTACAGACTGTGGGAGATTTCGTCCCCATCCCCTCACCATAAACGCCTAT
>JBGTHE010000280.1:0-4558 GCA_041746335.1 Lysobacterales bacterium
CACCATGGTTGAAGAAGGAATCAACTCCAGCGAAACCTCAGGTGGACGCATACAAGGTTTGTTCACGCCCAACGATGAGCTTTCTATAAACTTCCTGGCCATGTTCCAGGATATCGAGAGTGATGATTCATCCTCACAGGAAGGGGATCCGACCAATTTCAAACCTTTGTATCCCAGCCCTGTTTCATCGCGCTACCAGAATCAATTCAACAATATTTCCTATGACGTGTACAGCGCCACGGTGGACTGGAAATTCTCCGATTGGGCCAGTCTGCAGTCGGTAACCAGTTGGGGCGACTTTGAACAGGATTTCCGCACTGATATTGCAGTTCAGTCCAGCTTTACCGGTGGACCACCATTGGCGTCGTTGGTGAGTTTGATTTTAGGCACTCCCGCGAGCGTCGTCCTCCCGCAGATCACCAGTACGGACAAATTCACCCAGGAATTCCGACTGGTATCCGCTCAGAGCGACAAATTTGAATGGTTGGCAGGCGTTTACTACACCGATGAAGACTCGCTGATTTCACAGCAAATCGTGGCAATCACACCCAACACAGATACACCGATTGCGGGTCTCCCCCTGTTGGCTGATCTGGATCTGGTTTCTACCTACGAAGAAATCGCCGCGTTCGCTAATGCCACCTGGTTCATGACGGATCAGTTCGAGGTGTCATTTGGTGCACGCCAGAGTGACAATGATCAGACTGTCGTGCAGACGGGTGAAGGTCCCTTGGCTGGTGGCACCACCGAGTTTACCGCCAAATCTTCGGAATCACCTTTTACCTGGTCGGTTTCCCCGCGCTTCCAGTTAACTGAGAATTCCTCCATCTATGCACGCGTGGCAACCGGCTTCCGCCCGGGTGGCCCGAATGTGTTGCCACCTACAGCACCGAGCAGTGTTCCGTCGCAGTATGACTCGGATACCCTGACCAACTATGAACTCGGCTACAAGATGAATTCATCTGATGGCCGCTTCAGCATGGATGTTGCTGCTTTCTATATTGATTGGGAAGATATTCAGCTGTTTACTACGGTTGAAGGTTTTGGAGTAAATATCAACGGTGGCTCGGCAACCAGCAAGGGCATTGAGCTCGCCTCCAGCTACGCAGTTAACGAAGGGCTGACCCTGTCATTCAACGGTGCTTATACCGATGCCTATTTGACCGCCGATGCCGGTTCAGGGGGCGACGATGGAGATCCATTGAACTATGTGCCGGATTGGAGTTTCGGCTTGTCTGCCGATTATGATTGGATGGTTGGCACTAACTCCATCGCTTATGTGGGCGGTACCCTGGCTTATACAGGTGAACGACCGATTGGTCGCACCATAACTGGCTACAACGGCGAGGTGGCCTACCTGAGTGATTACAGCACCTTGAACCTGCGCGCGGGCCTTGAAACGGGTCGCTGGTTCTACGAAATCTATGCCAAGAACGTTACCGATGAACTAGGTGTACAGAGTGTTGGCACCGCAAACTCGCTGTATACGGGTCATGTGACCATTTCCACCCTGACACCACGGACCATCGGTATCAGCGCTGGCGCCCGTTTCTGATTTTCCTGTTCTTTCTTTAGCTTCACCTGGGCCGGATGCATAATATGTATCCGGCCTTTTTTATTTCTTGAGGAGCACTTTTATGCGTTATGAATTCAAGGCTGGCCATCGCATCCGCGTGGAAGTTTCTTCCAGCAAATTTCCGCAAATACATGCGTAACCTGAACACCGGCGGCAACAATTATGATGAAAACCAGCGGCGTGGTGGCGCGGAACACCCTGCACCACAGTGAAGAGTATCCCTCGCAGATCGTGTTGCCGGTAAGGCAACCCTGAATCGCTGACCAGGCCTGCGATCGACGGGCGCCATCAACTTCAGAGCTGGGGCGGCTGGTTTATACTCCCGCCAACCGAAACCCAGCAGGGCCCAGCCATGTCCTTCTCCCAAAAACCGTGAGCCGGCCTGATTACATTGCCATCCGTACTTGTGACCGGCCCGGATATCTGCAACGGCTGTTGCACAGCTTATCGCAGCGGAAATCTGAGAGCTCTGTTTGCGTGTTGGTGTTTGACGACACACGTAATGCCCCAATTGCGCAAGGCAACCAACAGGTTGTAGAAAGCGCACAACGACGCTTTGAATACGATGCACAGTACCTGGGAAAAGCCTGGCAGCAGAATTTCATCGCGGAGCTGTTGAGGCAATTTCCCGAATACTCGCATTCCATACAATGGTTATTGGCGGAACGGCCTGTCGGAGTCTTCAGCGGAGGCCGCCTGATCAACCTTATCGTTCTTGCACTGGCCGGTCATCGCTTCACTCTGTTTGATGATGACTACTTGCTGGCCCGTGCACGTCACCTGGGCCAGGGTTACAGCCGTGAGCTCGCGTGGTCGCGTGATCCGCCGCGAATAACGCTGGCGCATTTATCAGTAAGTGAATCGCGTGCTGCTGGGCAGGAGTTGGGGCGCGACCCCATTGATGCGCACCTCGAATTTCTCGGCCGCCGCGTGCAGGATTGCCTGCAACCCGGCGCCGGCGAGTCTGTACCTTTGCTGGATGCATCCAAGGCCGGCACCCCGCCACCGCAGCTGCAGCTCGACCAGGACAGCGTCATCCTGACCACGGTCAATGGCCAATACGGCGTGCCCATCTCGCCCAACTGCTTCTATCTGTTCTATCAGCCTGCCGGTCCCGATGGACCTGCATGGGCGGACCCGGAACAGTATCGCGTGATGCGCCGCGGACGGGCCATCTGGAACGTCACGACCCAACCGGTGATCGCCGGCCGGACGGGCTCAACACCTTCAGGCATTGATAACCGCCAGATCATGCCGCCAACGTTGCCACACAGCAAAGGCGAAGACACCTTGTTCTGCACCATGGTCAAGTCCCTTTATCCCAATGCAGCCCACCTGTATCTGCCGTGGGCTTTGGAACACTCGCGCCAGGCGAGACCCTGGGGGTATGCATCTTTTGAACGACCACCGAAACTCACGGTGGCCAAAACATTCTGGAAGAATGCAGAACATATTGCCGGGCCGACCAGAGGAGGTATTTCCTCCACGGACACCAGGCTGGATTTCCTGGCACAGCACTGGTTGAACTGGTCAGAACAGCCTTATGACAGCTTGTATGACGAAATTCGTAATTCCTTCCTGCGTAGCTTACGTTGGCGCATCCGGGTTATGAGTGAGTGTCTGGAACAAGTTCCGGACAGTCGCTTGCAGGTTCATCGCGACCTGCGACAGGGCTTGCAGGGTATCCTGAAGTGTCAGGAAATGAAGAATGGCTTGCCTGAGCTGGAAGATGATCCCTCGATACAGGGCGAGCGCCAGCGCATCGAGTGGCTGGCGGATGTTGGGCGCGACTACAGCCTCGCCCTGGATTGCTGGTCAAAGTTGTGGTCCGCGGCCGAAGGAATGCAAGCCTTCGCGTGAACCGGTGCAGACTGTGTGGTTTCGTTCATGTTGGTTTTATCACAATGCTGAACTGCCAATAGTTTAGCGCTTTGGCAAACCGAAAAAGAGCCCGACGCTGGTTTCAGCAGCGGCTGCACGTGGCGATTTTAATCTGACCGGACTGCAAGCAATCCAGCAAGTTTGCGCTCCAATGTTTGCTTTATTTGTAGTTTGTAGTCCTGCCACCAACCAAACACCTCTTGTTGCAACTCATTAAGCTTCTCGGGCCGTTGCAGCAAATCACGGGCAATGGCAGCCAGTTCGGGCCAGCTGTCGGGTTCGGGGAAGGGATGTGAACCGAGGAGTTTGCGATGGTAGCCGTCCTGATAAGGCGTGTCAGTGTAGTTGCGGATCAAGGGTATGCAGCCCCATTCCAGGGCATCGTAGAGCCGGTTGCATTCCGGGTTCCAGTTGCCCTTAGGGCAGGGTACGAAGACTGCCTGGCGGTAAATCGATGTGCTGGTCCGGTTGAACTTGCTCAGGGCTTCAGTCCAGTTCACTGTCTCACGCAGAAAATGTTGTCCCGGCAAAACCTGCAAGGCCGGTAGCATTTCGTCTTTGCGCTCATGCTTCATTTTGCCCAGAAAGGCCCAGGAATTCTGTCGTCTTGAAGCCACCAAACCCATGCCCTTGAGGTTTTCGAAACCCACACCAAAGCCCAGTGGCACTTGCAGCAGATTGATGTTCTCGCACCCTGAAAACAATGCAGAGCCATTGCGAATGACCAGGTCGCAATGCTGATACACCTCCGTGCCCACTTTCAGGTATTCATCGCTCATGTGATACAGCACGCGTGGCCGCGGCAGGCCTTGCAGGTAGTTGGAAAGGTCCTCTACCGATATCAGGTTGGGGCAGGATGCGCACACAATTGACGGTGTGTGATGCTGGCTGAGCAGTGGCCGATCCGCATAATCAACGAACTCAGCTGCGATCGGCACTTCGGCAAACAGGTAACGGAACCAGTCGCGTTCAATGCAAAGGCTGCGCTGCTCAGGGTCGAGCTGCCAGATGAGGTTCCAGCCTTGTGGGTTGTTCATGGACCGTGGTTCAGGGTTTCAATGGAGTGCTTTGGCCATTGTAGCCGAAGCTTCTCAACAGCTT
>JBGTHE010000281.1:0-2955 GCA_041746335.1 Lysobacterales bacterium
CCAATCAGGAACGGGCATGCCCAGGCACTTGATCAGGTTGCGGCGCGTGAATTTCCTTCTGAGTCCAGAGCAGCAAGTAATCAGGATTCAGTGCCCGCCGCAGCCAGGCCAAATCCTGTGGAAATGCCTCAAGTTGTCAAAATCAGCCCGGCGCGTGAGGAGTCTGCAACACCGCCTGTGGTTGAACGCGACAGCAAAGGTATATACACACTGAAGCCGATGGAATCAGCCAGCTCAGATTCCGCTCCAAACAAACCTGTTGCCCCGGTAGCATCGAGCGGGTCAGCAAGCGGGTCGGCTGGCGAGTCGGCCAGCTAGCAGGCTACAAAAACCGTCCGGCAATAACTGCCGGACGGTCCTCCTATCCTTCGAACAGACTTTCCCGTCCCGTCTTGATGGCCAGTTTCAGGCTGGCGCACCAATGCCGTACCGCATAGCCAGACGGGTTGCCTCGACGTCATTACGCGTTTCCAGTTTGTCGAATATCCGATACTTGTACGTTGCCACGGTTTTCGGACTAAGGTGCATGGCGTCAGCAATTTCAGCCAGTCGATGCCCTTCCGCCAACAGCACCAGCACTTCCATTTCCCGTGACGACAGGTTGTCGAAAGGAGTCCCATTAGTACCATCCATATTGCTAAGCACCAGTTTTTGCGCAATGGAGGAGCCAATATGTCGTCCGCCCTTGGCTACCGTACGAACGGCCTGCAACAGTTCGCTGACTGAACAGGATTTGCTCAGATAACCGCTTGCACCGGCTTCCATCATGCGTTCCGGGTAGGGCGAGGTATCGTGTACCGATAGCGCCAACACCACCAACGCTCTGCCGGCTTTCAAACGGCGGGTGAGCTCAAAGCCCGATAAACCCGGCAAGCTGACATCCAGTATCACCACATCCGGCTGTACTTCACGACACAGCCGCATGGCAGTATCGCCGTCGCCGGCCTCGGCCACTACTTCTATATCGTGATATTCAGAAAATATTTGGCGTAAGCCCAAGCGCAACAACTCGTGGTCGTCTACGATCATCAGACGAATCATTCCCCTCTCCCCTTTTTTTGCATCCCATAAAAATCCGGAAATGCTATTGCAGCGATTCCGAACCTCCCCGATATCGACTATAGGGGCAAAGCTTCCGTTGGCATAGTCAAGGAAAGTAAATTTGTTTTGGATTTGCAAAAAAGAGCAAAAGTCTTACACGATTTCTGTGGAATTGATTAGGCAGAATCTAAAGCAGTTCTTACGAAGTGATCTTTGGCACTTGAGGGGTGTGTAAAACTAGCGAAGCTTGGATTAAATGTCCGGTACAATTCTGTTGCGATTTTCCTGGTGTTGAATTTATGGATCTGATTGCGATCGCTGTTCCCTTTTTCCTGCTGGCGCTGTTGCTGGAATTGGTGATAGACCGCCGCAAGGGCACGGGCTACTACCGCGCTGCCGACGCCATAAACAGCCTCAGCGCCGGCACCCTCAGCACAACCTTCGAGTATTTCACCAAGATCGTGCCAACGGTCATCTGGGCATACGCATTCCAGGAGTTTGCCCTGCTCGATATGCCGCTGGCCTGGTTCGATGCATCGCCGACCGGTATTCTGCTGTGGCTGGTCGCCATGGTCGCATGGGACTTCTGCTACTACTGGTCACACCGTTGCGGACACGAAATCTCGATCCTGTGGGCCTCGCACGCGGTGCATCATCAAAGCGAAGACTACAACCTGTCCACGGCACTGCGGCAGACCAGCACCGGATTCCTGTTCAACTGGATATTTTATCTGCCGCTGTTTCTGGTCGGTTTTCCACCGGAAGTTCTGATTACCGTCAATGCCCTGAACCTGATTTACCAGTTCTGGGTACATACCCAATTCGTCGGCAAGCTGGGATTCCTGGATCGTATACTGGTTACGCCTTCTAACCATCGTGTGCATCACGCGCTAAATGTGCAGTATATCGACAGGAATTACGGCGGCATCCTCGTGCTCTGGGACCGGTTATTCGGCAGTTTCCAGGAAGAGCTGGATAACGAGCCCGTGACGTTTGGTGTGCGAAAACCGCTGGCAAGTTGGAATCCGTTCTGGGCCAACCTTCAGGTGTATTCTTACCTGTGGTTCGATGCTGTGCGAACAAAGCGATGGCGGGACAAGATCGGAATCTGGTTCCGGCGGACCGGCTGGCGGCCGCAGGACGTCGAGATGAATTTCCCAAAGGCCAGGTCGGATTTACGGACATTTCAGAAGTACGATCCGCCGCTACCCCGCCCCTTGAAGTACTACTTCATCGGGCAGTTTTTCGTTGCCGTGGGTGGGATATTCTGGATCGGGCAACTTTACGCCACGGAAGGCCTTGCGGCTGTCATGATCCCTTGTCTGCTGTTGTGGATACAACTGTACACACTGGGGCTGATCAGTGATCGCCGGGACCATGCAATCCGCTTCGAGCTCACAAGGCTCGGTGTTGTGATTCCGATCGGAGTGCTGGCCATCTCATTGACCCAGCCCGTTCCGTTCGACCACACGATCCTGTGGCTGATGGTCGTCGGCTATGCGACAGTTTCGTCGGGGCTATTGTTGCGAGCTTCAAGGTCAGGCGAGCCTAGGCCGGTGACCTCGCGCGAGTCCGGAACTCCCTCGTCAATCACTTGATCGACGGCGTCCAGCATTTTTCAGTAATTGGCGGAGGGGGTGGGATTTGAACCCACGAAAGGCTTTCACCTTTGCCGGTTTTCAAGACCGGTGCATTCAACCGCTCTGCCACCCCTCCGTGTTTAAAAAGTGGATGGATCAGAGGCGCGCAAGAATAGCCTAATT
This sequence comes from Lysobacterales bacterium, assembly GCA_041746335.1. Taxonomy (GTDB): domain Bacteria; phylum Pseudomonadota; class Gammaproteobacteria; order Xanthomonadales; family SZUA-36; genus JAWXBM01. The sequence continues at coordinate 2,805 of JBGTHE010000281.1, forward strand.
TGATGGCCCGCTCCAGCATTGCGGCGTGATTCCTTGAATTTATTTGCGAAAGTACTTTGAGTCTTGCATGCCGGCAAACTTGAATTGCATTCTGTTGTCACAATATGGGTATTACAGGCAAAATTTTTCGGGTATTATTGCCGTACCGCTT
>JBGTHE010000282.1:0-2446 GCA_041746335.1 Lysobacterales bacterium
TTGAATTGCTCAGAGGCCTGCGACGGCGCAAGGATTTCGACCAGATGGTGTTCCGCCTGCGTGAGGAGTTGCACGGCAATATCGGCAACATGGCAAATCCGGTGCTGTACCAGCCAGCCCGCTCCGGTACCAAGCAGCTGATCAATCAGTACCTCGATGAAGTCTGCAAATCGCTGGACCTTCTGTGCGACAGCAACGTGAAAACTCTGCCACCGTCCCGCAAACGTCGTTTTTTCAACCGGGCGGCACGCAGCTTTGGCCGCTCGGCCATCCTACTGAGTGGGGGTGCATCGTATGGGCTCTTTCACATTGGCGTGATTGAGGAATTGCTGGAACAGCAACTGATGCCGGACGTGATTACCGGTTCCAGCGCAGGCGCCATCGTGGCCGGTTTCGTGGCCACCCATACCGACGAAGAACTGGAACAGGCGCTGCTGCCGGATGTGCTCAAGTACCAGTGGGTACGGACCATCGGCATCCGCAATCTGTTCAAGGGTGAAGGCGTGCTGGATGCCGGGCAGTTGCGCAAGGCCATTGATCGCAATATCCCTGACCTGACCTTTTTGGAGGCTTACGAAAAAACCGGCCGCATACTGAACATATCGGTATCGCCGGCGGACCCCAATCAATTCCCTCGCCTGCTGAATTACCTCACTTCACCCAACGCGCTGATCCGTCATGCAGCGCTGGCCTCGAGTGCAGTACCGGGGCTGTTCCCGCCTGTGCAATTGCGCGCACGGAATTACACTGGAAAATCCGTGCCCTACATGCCACAAAGCCGCTGGCTGGATGGTTCGGTGCATGAAGACATACCCAAGGAAAAAGTGAATCGACTTCACAATGTGAATCATTACATTGTCAGCCAGACCAATCCGCTGGTGTTTCCTTTCCTGAATGGCGGTCCGGAAAAAACCGGCGTATTGCCTTTCCTGCAGGAAGTGGTGGTGCGGGGGCCGATGGTGCAGGTGGAGCATATTCTCGAACTGGTCAACCGGCATTTTGAAGTACCCGGTATGAGTTCAGTGCTGAAAAAAGCGCATGCCCTGGTAAAGCAAACTTACAGCGGCGACATCACCATTTTCCCGGACAGAGATGATATTGATGTCAGCAAAGTTTTGTCCAATGCGTCTGAGAAGGAAGCGAAAGCACTGATCGAAGCCGGCCGGCGTGCGACCTGGCCGAAAATCGAGCGCATCCGCAACACCACCCAGATCAGCCGCTGTTTTACGGACTGCCTGGAAAGGTTGGGTGAGCGCTATCACTATGTGAAGCGCTAGAAGCAAATGCCCGCGTCTAGCGCGGGCATCTGGCCAGTGGAAAACTCAGTTAATTCGAGGTTTCAGTCAGGAATTTCGCGCCACCCGATATTCTCACGCCAGCTGGCAATGACGATTTCGGGGGGGCCAGCCTGGAAGACAGTTGCTGGTCCTACATCGCATTCCGGGCTCCACATCCCTTGTCCCGCTCCATCCAACAGAGCATGCGCCGCCCACATCGCATTGCAATCGAATTTATACAAAGCGGTACCACCACCGGTGAAGTCAGCATTGGCCGCACCAAACACATCGCCAACGGCACCCGTGGCATTGAGCAGAACTACCGACCCGGCGTGATCCCCGCCTGTGCCGCCGCCAATCACTTCAAAAGTACCACCCAACACCAGAATCAGGCCCTTGAAATCGGGAGTGCCATTCCAGGTCAGATTGCCATTCACAACGAGAATGCCAGCGCCGGAAATACCGCCGCCAAACTCAGCATTGCCTTCAACATAGGTAATCTGCGGGTCTCCAACTGAACCGTAGTCAGAGTTGCCATTATCCACAAAAGGATCACCACCCGTCCCGCTGAGCATGCAGGAGGTCTGGCAAGTGCCCGTAGCTTGTGCGGCAGATGCAGATGCCTGCAGATTTTGTCGAAACGCTTCGACTTTGGCCACTGTGTCCCAGGGAGCACCGGGAGTGGCGAACTCAATTCCGCCATGGTAATTGCCGATCCGGTTTCTGCGGATCGCCGCAGTGATCTCGTTCGCAGCAGCCTGGCAGCCTGCGGTAATGGCTGGTTGACCATTGCCATCCACCTGGAAGGCATTTGAAGTCGGAAATTCTACCGTCCCCATATCACATGCGGGAAAACAAATGGCTGTACAACCGTCACCAAGCCCGCCGCCTGGGTTGCCCACTTCCAATCGCACTTCGACATCGCGTTGCGCAACCACATCACCATCAACAATCACTTCGCCGCGGCTAAGCACAAACATCTGCGACCTCACCGGACGATCCTCAGGTGCACACAAACCCGCAGCCTCGTCATCCGCAGAACACGGATAGCTATCCGCCAGGCAATACATGCGCTGACTGAGGGTTGCACCGCCCACATTACCCATATTCACCCATCCCGTTGCTTCCACCTCAGGGGTTCCTGGATCATCCCAACCTGCATGGCCGGT
>JBGTHE010000283.1:0-5029 GCA_041746335.1 Lysobacterales bacterium
TGCAGCGAGTGCAGGTTGCCTACCTCGCCAGGCCTCTTCCGTGCGTTAACCCGCTTTGTAACAAGTCGCAAGAGAGCCCGAAAAAACGGGGTATCCGACACGCTTTTTTGCACCCAAAACGTGGTAATTTGTTCGATGCAGTGCCCAAGCACGTAATGTCAGGGAAGTTTGAAAAATTGAATTTGAACCGGGCTGGATGCCGGGTTCAGGCTGCGCCGCGCGCTGCTAAATTCGATGTTGGATCCGCTCTGCCACCCGGTGCGGTAATCCTCTATGGAATTGACTTTGTACTCTGCTCCGGGTGCGCCGCCCGCCGACATGGGTTTGCAAGGGCAGGGGTAATTCCGCTCAGGAGGGCGATGCTACCTCGCACCACCGTCTATACAACAGACGGGAGAATGCGAACCCCTTACCAAGACCGAGGCTTACTCTGTACTACGCCCCTGAAACAACGCTATTCTAAAGTGGTTTTGAGCATGCCTTTTCCTGTCCATAAGTGCGCTAGCGTACAGACGGAAAAGTTAACAATGGGCAAGGTTCGGTGGCCTGTGCAAAGCGGAACCGGCGCTATGACACAGGCTTCACACAACGTGGAGGCTTGGAATGCCCGAAACCGAAGACGGGGTTCAAATGGCCGTCAGACAGGAAAATATAAAACACATACTCAAGGCCGGCTGGTCCCTGCTGGCGCTGATCAACGAGTTAATGGACCTCACACTTATTGAACCAGGAAAAATGGCGCTTGCGCGGGGACCTGTATCGGCTGAGCTTTTTCCCGCGGACGAGCTGCAGCTGGCTGATAGATCAGCGGAACCCATTCAGGAGACTCTGAAACTGACGCCGACCAATACCGCCCCGTTCACCCTTCTGTGTGTAGAAGACAACCCATCCAATCTGCCCATCCAGGTGAGAGAGTTCTTGAACACCCTCGACGCAATACTTGAGCCCGTGCAGGCTGAAACCCTCGCAAGCCCCTCGGCCCCCGCATTCGAACGCCAAGTGAGTTTTGCATGAAACTTCCGGAACAGGACATCCTCGAGGCGCGCATCCTGATCGTAGATGACCAGGAGGCCAATGTGATTTTGCTCGAGCGCCTGTTGGGCGGGGCGGGCTACACCAACGTTACCTCGACGATGGACCCGCAGCAGGTGTGCGCACTCCACCGCAAACACGACTACGATCTGATTCTGCTCGACCTGCAACTCCCCCTCATGGATGGCTTTCAGGTGCTGGCTGCCCTGCAGGCTGGCCTGACTGAAAGTTACGTTCCGGTTATCGTCGTCACTGCCCAGCCGGGGCACAAGCTTCGGGCCTTGCAGGCTGGTGCCAAAGATTTCATCAGCAAACCCTTCGACTTGCTGGAGATCACAACGCGCATTCATAACATGCTTGAAGTACGTTTGCTGTATCGCCGCCTGGAAGCGCACAACGTCATGCTAGAGCAGACCATACAGCAACGCACCGCCGAGCTGCGTGAAAGTGAAGCCCGTTTTCGCAGCCTGACTGAGCTGGCTTCGGATTGGTATTGGGAGCAGGATGAGAGCGGTACCTTCACCCGGGTTTCGGGCCCGGTGATGGAAATGCTGGGCCTGCGCGTCGATACCCTGGAAGGAAGGTCCGAAGCCCAGCCCGCTGATGACGGCGGCTGGAATGAGGCCGAACGCACCACCTTGCGTGCCTTCATTGCAGCACGAGAACCCTTCCTGGATTTTACCTTCAGCCGCCTCCACGCTGATGGCTCGAAACAGCAGTATCGTGTCAGCGGAGAGCCGGTGTTCAACAGTGCGTGTCGCTTCATCGGCTATCGCGGCATCGGCGTGGAAGTTCCTCTCCTGATCGGGAACCCAGCCTGATGGCCGTCGATGCGCACAACGCCATGACTCTGACGATGCTCGGCCCTGATCTCAGCCGGGGCCTTAGACCAAACCCGGGCCAGAACTCGGGCCAGAATTCGGGCCCGAACCCAAACTCGGGCACTAACTCAAACACAAACTCAAACATAAAGTCAGGCCCGAACCCTTTCGACAATCGACTTCTGAATAGTTTGCCGAGCGCAGAGTTTGATCTGCTGGCCGAACATCTTGAGCCAGTCGCGCTGGCTCTGGGGGACACTCTCTACGAGCCCAACCAGCAAATGCGTTATGCCATTTTCCCCACCAGCGCGGTGGTTTCGCTGCACTACGTCACCGTCAACGGGGCAACCGCCGAAATTGCCGGTGTTGGGCAGGAAGGCGTAGTCGGTATTGCTTTGTTCATGGGTGGAGGTACTACACCGAGTTCGGCGGTAGTGCACACGGCGGGTTACGCGTTCCGATTGGATCGACACCTGTTCGAGGCAGCTTTCGAGCGGTCGGGGGCCATGCAAAGTCTGCTCCTGCGCTACACGCAAGTCCTGATGGCGCAGGTATCGCAGGCGGCGGCCTGCAATCGTTACCATTCGATAGAGCAGCAACTCTGCCGTTGGCTGTTACTGGCGCAGGACCGGGCGCCCGGCCGTGATCTGGTCATGACGCAGGAGATGGTGGCGACTATGCTGGGTGTGCGCCGCGAGAGCGTTACAGATGCGGCTGGAAAGTTGCAGCAGTCCGGATTCATCCGCTACCGGCGAGGACACATCACCGTGATCGATCGGAAAGGGCTGGAAACCCGCGCTTGTGAGTGCTACGTCGTATTGAAAAAGGAACTCGACCGTCTGCACGAAGATCCGCGTTCCCAAAAAGATCTCACTACTGCCAGTGTGTGACCAGCCACGGTGGATCGCTGAGTGTTTTCCTAAATCCTCATGTATTTCAAGCGCTTAAGACGTTTACGTAAGCGGCCTCGAGTAGCCATTGTCTAGTCTTTAGGCCTGCACGTATCTCTGGGTTCTTTGTGCGGTCCAAAGCGAGGTGGCAGCTTGCGGAACGTAATATTCAACGCTTTTCTGTGCGCTGACGCTCGGACGGGGGCGTTAAGGAAGTGCCAGTATTTCCCTCATTGGCTTCTCACGGGAGTCAATTTTGCGCACCAGGCCAACGACACGCCAATCAACGTGGGGACAAACTATGCCGGAAATTCGACAAGCTTTCTCGTCAACCGTGTTCCCTGGTTTCCAGATTCAAGAGATCTTTCCGACGGGACAACTGCAGACTGCGCTGTTACACAGCACCCAATTTGCCATAATTGCCACTGACGAAGACGGCATTGTAAAAATATTTAACATTGGGGCCGAGCGGATGCTGGGCTACGAAGCCTCGGAAGTGTTAGGCCACGTTATGCTGGCTGACCTGTGCGATCCTGAGGAAGTGTCGAAGCGTACCGAGGCGCTGAACCTGGAACTCGGCACTCCATTTTCGCCGGGTTTCGAAGCTATGGTGTACAAAGCGCGGCAAAACTTTGAGGACGTTTTCAAGCTGACGTTCATCCGCAAAGATGGGACCCCTATTCCCATCTGTCTGTCGGTGATGGTGATACAAGGCGGCTCACGAGCCACTGGTGGTTACCTCCTACTCGGCACGGATCATTCGGAATTCCACAAGCTCGAAACTGAGCACGAGTTATTGACTTCAGCGTTCAAGGAGAGACAACTTGAACTCCAAAACGCCAAGGAAGTTGCCGAACTGGCGAACCACGCTAAATCCGACTTTCTTTCATCCATGAGCCACGAACTGCGCACGCCGCTGAACGCGATTCTTGGCTTCGCGCAGTTGCTGGAGTCGGGCAATTCCCCAACCACGCCTGAGCAGAAGATCAGCATTGATCAGATACTCCAGGCAGGCTGGTACCTGCTGGGGCTCATCAACGAGGTGTTGGACTTGGGGCTTATTGAATCGGGCAAGCTTTCGCTCTCGTTTGAACCCATTTCGCTGACTGAGCTTATGTCCGACTGCCAGTCGATGATGCAGCCGCAGGCGGAACATGCCAGCATTGAGATTCACTTTCCGGCCCTCGAGGGGCCATGGTTGGTCAAAGCCGACCGCACCCGTGTCAAACAGGTGCTGGTCAATCTTCTTACCAACGCCATCAAGTACAACCGCGTTGGGGGCCGGGTGGATGTGAGCTGCAGCGTTGTCGGGAAGGGGGGCATTCGCGTGAGTGTGCAGGACACTGGCGAGGGGCTGGCAGCCGACAAGTTGGGTCAGTTGTTCCAGGCTTTCAATCGCCTTGGTCAAGAGAATGGTGAGCAGGAAGGCACCGGCATGGGCCTGGTGGTAAGCAAGCGATTGGTGGAACTGATGGGCGGAACGATAGGGGTCGAAAGCACGCCAGGCGTCGGCAGCGTGTTCTGGTTCGAACTTGAAACAGCAGACCAACATCAACTGGCTGATATATCGCTTGAATCCGCGCAGGATATCCCTGATCGGGCGCTGACCGATGGCGCTCCGCGCACTGTGCTATGTGTGGAGGACAACCCGGCTAACCTGAAACTGCTTGAGCAGATACTTGCCCGGCGCCCCGACCTTCGGATGCTGAGCGCAAGCAATGGCAAGCAGGGAGTGGAAATGGCGTGCGTTGAGAAGCCTGACCTCATCTTGATGGACATTAACCTGCCCGGCATTAGCGGCATTGCGGCCCAGCGAATCCTGGCCCAAAACTCCTCTACCGCCCACATTCCGGTAATCGCGCTCACCGCCAATGCCAGGCCCCGTGATATTGAATTGGGTATGCGGGTCGGATTTTTTCGTTACCTGACCAAGCCCATCCAGGTCAAGGAGCTGCTGGATTCCATTGATGAAGCACTGGAGTCCCTGGAAACCCGGCTGCCAGGGGGAATTCATGCCCCGCCCCAATCCCGCGCCTCGGAGGCATTGCATGAGGCTTCCTGAAGAGGAGATTTTGAAGGCCCGCATTCTGATCGTTGACGATCAGGAGGCCAATGTGCAACTGCTGGAGCTCTTACTGAGTGAAGCCGGTTACACCAACGTCACCTCAACGCAGGATCCGCAGCAGGTGTGCTCACTGCATCGCCAAAACGACTACGATCTGATCCTGCTCGACCTGCAACTGCCCATCATGGATGGCTTTCAGGTTATGGCTGCCTTGCAGGCTG
>JBGTHE010000284.1:0-1943 GCA_041746335.1 Lysobacterales bacterium
CTCCTGGGCAACGGCTGTTTCCTGCTCGTGCTTGCGGGATTCGTAAGCGTGCATGGCCTCGCGCACCCACTCGCCGTCTTCATGTGCCTTGATGTGATGTGCCACGCGCTGTTTGCTGCAGGGTCCGCCCCCAGTCATGGAGCGGCGGAACTCATCCCAGTCAATCTCACCAAAATCGTAATGCCCGCGTTTTTCGTTCCACTTCAAGTCCGGATCGGGCAGGGTGAGGCCAATGGCCTCCGCTTGCGGAACCGTCTGGTCAACAAACTTCTGGCGCAACTCATCATTGCTTTGACGCTTGATTTTCCATTTCATCGATTGGGCAGAGTGCACAGAATCCGTGTCGTGTGGGCCGAACATCATCAGCGATGGCCACCAGAAACGATCCACCGCATCCTGTGCCATGGCCTTCTGCTCTTCGCTGCCGCGAGCCAGCACCATCATGATGTGATAGCCCTGCCGCTGGTGGAAACTCTCTTCCTTGCAAATCCGCACCATGCCTCGGGCGTAAGGGCCGTATGAGGTGCGCTGCAAAGACACTTGGTTGACGATGGCCGCACCGTCGACCAGCCAGCCAATCGCGCCGATATCGGCCCAGGTCAAAGTCGGGTAATTGAAAATGGATGCATACTTGGACTCGCCGGACTGCAGGGCGGCGATCAGCTCTTCACGGCTGATTCCCAAAGTTTCCGTGGCACTGTAAAGGTAGAGGCCATGACCGCCCTCGTCCTGCACCTTGGCCAATAACACGGTTTTCCGATGGAGCGTTGGGGCGCGGGTAATCCAGTTACCTTCAGGCTGCATGCCGATGACTTCGGAATGCGCGTGTTGCGAAATCTGCCGGATCAGGTTTTTGCGATAGCCATCGGGCATCCAGTCTGCCGGTTCAATTTTCTCTTCGGCATCAATACGATCCTGAAATGCCTGTTCCAGCTGTGGATTACTCACCGCGGTATACCGCTGGCCGTTTATCGAGGAATGCGCGAACACCTTCCTGATAATCCGCTGTTCGGCCCGCTTCACGCATCAGTTGCTTCTCCAGTTCCAGTTGCTGGTCCAGCGTGTTCACGGTGGATAGCTGCAAAGCCTGTTTGGCAAAAGCAAAGCCGCGGGTGGGTTGCGTGGCCAGATGCTCTGCCAGGCCCAGGGCAGTGGACTGCAATTTGTCATCATCGACGCATTGCCAGATCATGCCCCAAGTCTCAGCCTGTTCCGCACTGATTTTGGGCCCGAGCATGCTCAGCCCGCGAGCGCGTGCCATGCCAACCAGCCGCGGTAATATCCAGGTGCCGCCGGAGTCGGGTATCAGCCCGAGCTTGCAAAAGGATTCGATGAAGCTGGCTGAGCGACCTGCAATCACAATATCGCAGGCCAGAGCGATGTTGGCTCCCGCTCCGGCAGCCACGCCATTGACTGCACAGATTACGGGTTTGGGCATGCTGGTGAGCAAACGGATCAGCGGGTTGTAGTACTTCTCAATGGATTCCCCCAGATCAGGGGCCTGGGCGCCTGGCGATACTGAACGATCATTGAGGTCCTGACCGGCGCAGAAGCCTCGGCCATTTCCGGTCAACAACACCGAGCGAATTGCCGGGTCTTTCGCAGCAGCTGATAGCACTTCATAGACTTCGCCATGCATGGCGGCGGTAAAGCTGTTCAATGCCTCGGGGCGATTTAGGCGAAGAATGGCTACGGCCTTTTCCTGGGTGTATTCGATGTTTTTGAATGTCATGCTGTGCTCCTAAACTCCGGGCTGTCCGCCGCGCAATTCCACCAGGGTCAAAATGTCGTATACAGCGACCGGCTTTTCATGCTGGTTGGTCACCTCGATAGCCCATACCACGACGCCGTTGGGTGTTTCGTCGCCGCGAGGTGCTTTTTCAATTTTCTTCTTTACCGTCAGACGTGCACGGATGGTATCGCCAGCCGCCACGGGTTCGACG
>JBGTHE010000285.1:0-2307 GCA_041746335.1 Lysobacterales bacterium
AAGCGTTCTTCATCCCATTGCATGGCACGAATCAGCGATTGCATTGCATGATCGCATTTATCGATATTGCGATCTTCAGTGTAAATCCGCAGCAATACTTTTCGACCCGATCGGGTTATGAACTCATCTTCGATAAACGCCAGGTCACCTGCTACCAAAGCGAACCAATAAGCGGGTTTGCGGAACGGATCCTCCCACACCACCCAGTGACGGCCATCGTCCGTTTGCCCCGAATCCACAGCATTGCCATTGGACAACAGCACCGGATAGCGCTGCCGATCCGCCACAATGGTGACTTCAAAGCGGCTCATCACATCCGGCCTGTCGGGGAAATAAGTGATCTTTCGAAAGCCTTCTGCTTCACATTGCGTCAGCAGAAAATTTCCGGAGGCATAGAGCCCCTCCAGGGCGGTATTTTGCTGCGGCCGCAATCGCACCTGGATCCGCAGGGTGGAGACCGCCGGAGCAGCACGTATGATCAGCTGATCGCTGTCACAGCTATACCCCTCCGGATCCAATTCAAGGTCATTCAGAAAAATGCTGACCAGCTCCAGCTGCTGTCCTTCAAGAATAATGTCCGAACAATTTTGAGTGCTGTCAGCGAGGTTGAAATTGAGCACGGAACTTACCGTGGTAATTTGCTCAGCAATTTCGAAATTCAGGGAGACCTGATGCAGATTCCAGGGGTAAGGTGTGTAGTCTTTGCGCCTGATCACAGGTCGGGGTGCAGTTTTTTTCATATATAAACCTTTGGAATTCCACTTTTTAGGAAAGCTCTGAATAAACCAAAGTTCCCTTTCGATTGTGCTTATAGCCAGCCCACGTGACAGCCCCGTATTATAGGCAGTAGATCCAAGAACAGGCGGCTGCGAGTTTATGGGCGGCTGCTGCGTGATTATAGGCGGCTACGCCGGGCGAAGCATTCTGCCATACACATCGCAGGACAACACATGCCGAACAGCGACACAAGTCGGGATTTACCGGATTTTCAGGACGTTGAACACGCGGCAGCCCGAATCAAGCCGTTTGTCCGCATAACTCCGGTGCTAAGCGATTCAACCCTGAATGAGCGGCTGGGGTGCCAGCTGTTTCTCAAGTGCGAGAATTTACAAGCCAGCGGCGCGTTCAAGCTGCGCGGTGCCAGCAATGCAGTTGCCCGCTTGCGCGAACAGAATATTTCGGGTGATGTGGCTACTCATTCCTCCGGAAATCACGGTGCTGCGCTGGCACTGGCAGCCCGGCTGGATGGTCGCCGCGCCCACGTGGTAATGCCGGAAGATGCTTCACCGTTCAAAGTTTCGTCGGTACGGAAGCAGGGTGGAGAGGTTTATTTTTGCGCCGCCACTCAGGAAGCACGTGAAAATGGTTTGAATGCCTTACTGGCAGCGGGGCACCTCGCCATTCCGCCCTATGACCATGTCGATATTATTGCTGGACAGGGCACAGCATGCCTGGAATTAGTACAACAAATTCAGGATGTTGAGGTCGTCATATGCCCCGTCGGCGGCGGCGGCCTGATCAGCGGAACTGCTCTGGTGGCAAGCCACCTGGGCATCGTAACCGTCGGCGCCGAACCCAGTGGCGCTTCCGACACTGTCCGCAGCCTGGCTCAGCGGGAACGGGTGGAGAGTGTGCAGGCTGACACCATTGCCGACGGATTGAGAGCGTTGGTGGGTGTGCGCAATTTTGCCCTGATCCAGGAATTGGTGGATTCAGTGATTACGGTTTCCGAAGATGAAATACGCCTCGCCATGATCGACATCTGGCTTCATTTCCGGATGCTGGCAGAGCCCTCGTCTGCCGTTGTCCTGGCCACTATTCAGAAGCAAGCAGCCCGGTTCAGCGGCAAACGCGTGGCTGCGATTGTAAGCGGCGGCAATATTACACCCGCTCAGTGGATCACATTGACGGGCTGGGAGGCTGGTGCATGAGTGACGCTCCAACAGGTCGCTGCAGTTGGGCAGAATCCGATCCTTTAATGGCGAATTATCACGATGAGGAATGGGGACGGCCGGAGTTTGATGAAAACAGATTGTTTGAGCTGGTCACTTTGGAAGGCGCCCAGGCTGGTCTGAGCTGGTCGACCATTCTGCGCAAGCGCGAAGGTTACCGCAGTGCGTTTGCGGCTTTTGATCCGCAGCGAGTCGCCGGATTTGACAGCAAGCGCGTCGATCAGCTGGTGCACAATCCTGCGATCGTGCGGCACCGTGGCAAAATCGAATCCACCATCAATAATGCACGTCGCATCCTGGCTCTATGGAATTCTGGCCAGACCTTGTCTGAAACCTGCTGGGAACTGGTATCCGG
>JBGTHE010000286.1:0-9007 GCA_041746335.1 Lysobacterales bacterium
GAAAATTGGCTGGGACGGCAGGACTCGAACCTGCGAATGCGGGGATCAAAACCCCGTGCCTTACCAACTTGGCGACGTCCCAGCAGATAACCAGTCGCGATCAGTCCAGACCATTTTTCGGAGCAATTCATGCACCGGAGATTTGTCCAGCCCGCGTACAGCGCGCACATTATATAGAGAATTTAATTGGATTGTAGTCTTGATTGCTGAATCAGCATCCGGCATTTCCAGAAAGATGCAACTGCCTGTGCCTGTCATCCGGGCATCGCCGTAAAAGGCAAGATTGTCCAGCGCACGGTCCATTGCGGGATACATAGCCCTGACTACCTTTTCACAGACATTGGTGCCGGTACTACCCTTTGCTTCGTTGCTGCTCATGACAGCACAATCACGCTTCAACTGTGGATGCCGGAACACTTCGGCTGTGCTGACATGCAATGGCATCAGCACCAGAACATAGTGTCGTTCGCCCAATTCCACGGCCTGCAGTCGTTCACCAATACCACTGGCAAAAGCACTGTTGCCGAGAACAAATAGCGGAACATCGGCACCCAACGAAAGGCCCAGCTCTGCAAGCTGCGCAGTAGACAGGTCGCAGCGCCAAAGATGATTCAGCACTAGTAGCGTGGTAGCGGCATCGGAGCTACCACCGCCCAGCCCGGCACCAACTGGAATTTCTTTGCTCAGCTTTATCCTGGCGCCTTTTGACACTCCGGTCGAAGATTGCAACAGCCGCGCAGCCCGGATCACCAGATCGCTTTCTGCCGGGAGATCCTCTGGACCTTCTATACGCCTGATAATGCCATCGAGGGTGATTTCGAATTCCAGCTGGTCACAAAAATCGATCAACTGGAAGAGGGTTTGCAGCTCGTGATACCCGTCTGTGCGCTGGCCGCAAACATGCAGGAACAGATTGAGTTTGGCTGGGGCTGGCCACTTCATTCAGGAACGTCAGTCCGGCCGTGCAGTTCCTGGCTGCAGCGACCAATCGCTGATGGCCAATTTAACCGTTTGATCCTTTTTGCGGGCGACCAGTTTTCCGGGCAACCAAACCTGATCTTCCAGCCGGTAGCCGCTGAAGTTAACATCCCAGCCTAATTGTCTCAAGCTGATCATTCTGCCTTCTTCATCCAGCTGCCGGTCGTCCCAGGTGTTTGTCCACGCCAGTCCCAACACCCACCAGGATAGTGCTTCCACGGGCACATCAGATTTCATCTGTTCTGAGACCAATTGACTGATGCTACGTGCGAAAAATTCCCGACCGTCTGCGAAACGCAAATTGGCTGAGCCTTTGCTGGAATGGAGCTCCCAGGCACCCTTGCCCATGGCTCCACGAAAAGACAGGTGAGTGCCATCACTACTGTTCTGCCAGCTTAGTGCACCACTGCCACCATCCTTGCTGTCATCGGCTGCCAGGCGCCCATTCAGGCTCCATCCATTCAGGGAAACCAGATAATCGTGGCGCTGCTGATATGCCTGATCAGCCGCAAGTCCCGGCACTCTTGCTGACTGAGTTGCACAGGCCGACAGCAAAACAACCAATGCCAAGAAGCCCGTGTGTCGCCGCAGAACTGAAAAAAAAGCATGCTTCAAGGCAGGAGTCGTTCCAGGGTTTGGTTCAAAACCTTGTTGTCCTTGTCGGCTTCCAGGGCAGCATTCCAGACAGATCGCGCCTCATCCTGGCGGCCCATCTCCCACAATACTTCACCCAGGTGTGCAGCAATCTCAGGATTGTCGTCCATGCTAAGGGCCTTGCGCAGATAGGATTCTGCTTCTTCCAGACGGCCTTGTTTAAATGCTATCCACCCCATGCTGTCGGTTATGGCCGGGTCCTCCGGCAACAATTCGTAGGCTCTGTGGATCAAGTCTTCAGCTTCGTCCAGTCGGTCGGTTTGATCCGCCAGGGTGTATCCCAGCGCATTAAGGGCCGGAGCGTTTTCTGAATCCTGAGAAAGCACAAATAATAGGTCTGCTTCTGCCAGTTCGATATTGCCCCGGTCGGCTGCAACCAATGCTCGCGAATAACGCAAGGATGTTGAATGATTGAATTGCTGCAGTGCCTTGTCGAGCACGGCAATAGCTTCTTCCGACTGCCCTGCCTGTTGCAGAAACTGAGCTTCGGTCAACCAGGCTTGCTCGATGACGGTATCGTCAGGTTGGCGCCGCAAAACCGCCAGGGTATTACGCGCGGCTTGCAGGTCGCCCATTTGCGCCTGCAACTCAGCAGTTCTCGCCGTGGCAGCCAAAAAGTACTTGCCCCGCATGATATGGGCAAAATTCTCAATGGCGTCCTCAGGCAAACCCAACGCATCAGCAGATTGCCCCAAGTAAAAAAACTTTTCGCTGCTGTCTTCAAAATCCAGGGTTTTGAACTCCTGGTAAATTGACAGGGCGGCGGGTTCATTCTCTGCCGACAGCTCAAACAGGATCCGTGACAGCAAGACATCAGGAGTCTGATTCATTTCCCGCATCAGCTCGCGGGCTTTCTCTGGCTGGTTGTTTTTTGCGAGTAAGTCAGCGTAGGCCAGTGTAATGTCATGACCCCGTGGATTCAGTTCCCATGCCTGGCGAACAAACTCTATTGCCTGATTTTTGTCATCCTGCTGGTTGGCCAATTGACCCGCCCAGAGCAGGTAATTCTGACGGCCGGGATCCAGTGATGCTGCGCGGGCAGCCAGCACGTAAGCCTGCTCGAAATCGCCCAGGCGCGCCGCCAGCTGACTTTGCGCAAAAATTCCGGCTGGGTTGTCCCGCTCACCTTCTGCCTCAAGCAAAGACTCCAGAGACCTCGCCGCCTTTTCCGGGCTGGCCGAGCGGCCCAGCAGATTGGCTACCATTCCCCAGGCAGCATCCTTGTCCGGCGCTAACTCCAATATCCGCTGGAGGTGAAGTTCGGCACCTGCATAATCCGCGGTGGCCAACATGGCTAGGGCGGCGGCTTCATGCGCCGCGAGGTTTTGCGGGTCCAGTAAAGCCCAGCGATCCGCAGCCATGGCGGCCTGCTGCCAAGCCTGGGCCGCAAAAGCTACACGGGTAGCGCGCATGGAAACCTGTGGATCGTCAGTCTCCATGGCAGCTGCCAGGTAGTCGCCGACGGCGCCTTCCATGTCGCCATCATTACCCCGCATTTCAGCTGCCATCACGCGAAACATCACTTCTTCATCGGTATCCGCCCCATCCGTCGGTAGCGGATCAGCCTGGCTACTTGCTTGCGCCACGGGCGGCGGTTCAGCCGTTTCAGCGTCGCCGGCTAGCGGATCCACGGGATTCGCCGCACATGAAAACAAGGGATAAAGCAGAACCAGCAGAACAAATCGAAAGCGAATCATGAAACAATACCTTAATGATCTGAAAACACAGAATACGCGTTTGACAGCACCTAACCAATCACCATTTACAGCGTTGCGGTTATTGTGAAGTCGATTGCCAGTTTTTGACGCAGATTGTCGAATTGAGTTCAGCCACTAATCAGAATCGTTGAGCAGCCCCAAGCCACTAGCGCCATGCCTTTACTAATCATTGGAATCAGTCATCACACAGCACCCGTGGAAGTCAGGGAGAAGGTAGCCGTAAACCCCGACGATTACGGCCTGCGTGTTCAGCAATTGATGAAAATTGAAGGTGTTGAGGAAGCCGTGGTGTTGGGCACGTGCAATCGTACCGAAATTTACTGCCTGGCGGCACGCGATGTGCAAGGCGATTTATTGAACTGGCTGCACTCTGAAGAATTGCCCGATTCGGCTTCTTTACGCTCTTACTTTTATTACCACGAAGGGCTGGAAGCAGTCCGGCACCTGATTCGGGTAGCTGGCGGTTTGGATTCACTGGTTCTTGGTGAGCCGCAAATTCTGGGACAGCTGAAAACGGCCTGGCAAGCTGGCCGGAATGCAGGAGGCGTTTCCAAAGTTCTGGATCGCCTGTTTCAGCATACCTTTGCCACAGCCAAGGAAATTCGTAGCTCCAGTGGCATAGGCAAACACTCTGTTTCTGTTGCCTACACGGCAGTGGTACTGGCCAGACAGATTTTCGGTAAGCTCACGGATCAGAATGTAGTCCTGCTTGGCGCCGGCGATATGATTCAATTGTGTGGCAAGCACCTGCGGGAGCAAGGAATAGCGCACATTGAAATTGTCAACCGCAGTCTCGAAAAGGCACAGCATCTGGCGGATCAATTGGGCGCCAAAGCCACCGCACTGGACCATTTGCACGAAGTGCTGCCCCGCGCGGATATTCTGATCAGTTCAACTGCCAGCCCGGTGCAGATCATCAGCCGGGAAGACATTCGACTGGCCTTGAAGAAACGCCGGTATCGACCAATGTTCCTGGTCGATATCGCTGTACCGCGGGATATCGACCCTGCCAGCGCCGACCTGGACGACGTTTACCTGTATACGATCGATGACCTGCAACAAGTGGTGAACGAGAATCAACAGCAGCGTGCGCTGGCGGCAGAATCAGCTACTGCCGAAGTGGATCAGGCAGCCAACAACTTCATGCGCTGGCTGTCTGGGTTACGCGCTGCGCGCTCGTTAGAGCGAATACGCGATCAAGCTCATGGCCATGAGTTCGAACTGGTGCAGCGGGCACAAAAGCGCCTGGAGGCTGGACAAGATGCCGCGGAAGTCCTGGCTCAGTTGGCCAGCACGCTGACCAACCGGATTTTGCACCAACCCAGCCTCAAATTGAGGCAGGCGGCAGAGGATCAGGACTATGCCATTCTGAAGGCCGCCGAACGTATTTTTGGCGATGCTAAAGTTACGGATGAAGAAAATTGAAGACATCCATACACCAGAGGCTCAGGCATGTCGCTGACCGCTACGAGGAAATTGCCTTGTTGCTGGCCCAACCTGAGGCATTTGCCGACCCCGATCGGTTCAGAAGTTTGTCTCGCGAGTACGCCCAGATCGAACCTGTAGTGGTGGCGTGGAAGGCATGGCGGGATGCCGACAATTCGATTCAGGAAGCCCGTCAGATACTAGCCGAACCGGACCTGGAAATGCGTACCATGGCGGCTGACGATATACGGGTAAATGAAAGTTTGGCAGAAGAGCTGGAGCAACAAATCCAGCTTCTGTTATTGCCTGTTGACCCCAACGACCAGCGCAATATATTTTTGGAAATTCGCGCTGGCACCGGTGGTGATGAGGCGGCAATTTTTGCCGGTGACCTTTTTCGGATGTACCAAAAATATGCAGAGCGCCGGGCCTGGAATACGGAAGCTATCAGCATTAGTCATGGCGAGCATGGCGGGTTTAAAGAAATCATCGTTCTGGTTGAAGGCGACGGCGCTTTCTCCCGCATGAAATTCGAGTCTGGAACCCATCGCGTGCAACGGGTACCTGAAACCGAATCACAAGGCCGCATTCATACCTCTGCCTGCACGGTCGCCATACTGCCCGAAGCTGAAGACATTGAAGAAATCGACCTCAACCCGGCGGATATTCGAATTGACACCTTCCGGGCGTCCGGAGCCGGTGGCCAACACATCAATAAAACTGATTCAGCAATTCGGGTTACTCACTTCCCCAGTGGCATCGTGATTGAATGCCAGGACGAGCGCTCACAGCATAAGAACAAGGCGCGAGCTCTGTCTTTGCTCAAAGCGCGGCTACTTGAGCTTGAGCAATCAAAGCAGGCAAAGGAAACAGCTGACGCTCGTCGGCTGCAGGTTGGCAGCGGAGATCGCTCGCAACGGGTCCGCACCTACAATTACCCTCAAGGCCGGGTCAGTGATCATCGAATCAATCTGACTTTGTACAAGCTCGACGAAATTCTAAACGGAAATCTGGATTTGCTGGTTGATCCGCTGACGCAGGAACAACAGGCAGATCTGCTGGCTGCGTTAGGCGATTAAGCAGCCTAATTCTCAGCTGAGTACGTGGTTCTAATGGCGGCAGACTCACCTTCATTCCGCACAGAAGCTCGCAACAGGACCCAGGCCGCCAGCAGGTTAAGGGGCAGAAACGCTGCCACCACATCTGCAGAATATTGGCCGGGAGGTGTTGGCAGCAAGCTCTGCAGCAAGGCCGCTACTCCGGTTACGACCACCAGCCAGGCAAGGGGCCGTAACAAGCGCGGAATCAAAACAAGCAGGAAACAGGGGTTGAATAGCAGCAGGTTGAAATTCTCCGCGGCCACTGCATGATCGGTGGCGAACCACAGAAACAACAAAGCGGAACCAACCAGGCCATTGAAAAGCAGCCAGCCGCGAGCACATAAAACTTTCCGTTGCTGTTTCGAGCCACGACTCAGGACTGCAGCAACACCCAGTACCAACAGCGCTACAAGTGCATAAAGCGGCCATCGCAAAGATGCTGTGTCTGGTGGCGACTTTGACGAGGATGCATATAGCAATACATCTTCCTGCGGCACTCCGCCAGGAGCTTGCATCTGTGTGAGACCATCCGCCAGTTCGGCGGGGACAAAGAACTCATCCCAGCGGGTGATATCCGCGTCCACTGACCGACCCAGGCCCAGCTCCAGCCCCAGATACAACCAGATATCGGCGGCGGTGAGGCGCCGCGTATGATCCCGGAAATTCTGGTCCGCCCCAATGCTGGAGAATTGCCCTCGTAGCTGGCCATCCAAGGCAAAATCTAGCGCATCGCGCACCCGCGTGGAACAATTGTTCGAATAGTAGTCGTACAGGTAGTCGCGATTCTCCGCTTGCACTTCGCGCACCAGGTAATCTGCCAGCCGTAGGGCCTGCTCTTCACTCAGATCCAGCTTCTGCAATCGAATGGAACGATTTTCATCAATGTACTGGGCAAATTCGCGCTGCGCCGGCTGGGCTGCCGAAAAATATAGCATCCGGCCCTGCAGAAAACGAATAAAAAAGTTCTCCTGCTCAAAATCAAAAAAGCCAAAATTGAAAACGTGATCGAGACCGAGATCCTCATCGCGAATCCAGATTCCGTTGTGACCAAATCGCTGCCAGTAAATCTCACCCGGCCCGTAAGTGACCAGCCAGACTCCAGTCTGGAATTGTTGCAGTTGCTGCGGAAGGGTGTCGGTCTCGTGCTCGGTGGGCTGAGCCCAGACATGACTGGTTAAAACCAAACTCAGGAATAGAAGTAGCAATGTAAAGGCGAGCCTGGCCTGACTTACAAAGCCTTCAGTCGCGAACATTCAGTTCCAGTGTCACCACCCGGCGGCTTTCTGCCCGGGTCACGCGGAATTCATAGTTATCATCCAGCACAATGACCTCATCCAGCTCTGGAACGCGCCCCAATCTGGCCATCAGCAGGCCACCTATCGTGCCATAGTCCTCATCACTGAAATCGCTGCCTATCAGCTCATTGAGCTCGTCTATGGGCGTCAGCGCCTGCACCTGATATACGCCGGGTGACAAAGATTCCACCAGTGCGTCCTCGTGTTCATCGTATTCGTCGTCGATATCGCCAACAATTTCTTCCAGCACATCTTCAATGGTGATCAGGCCGGAAACGCCACCGTATTCGTCGACCACGATGGCCATATGATTACGGCTGGCGCGAAAATCACGCAGTAGCATGTTGAGCCGCTTGCTTTCAGGAATGAGCATGGCCGGCCGAATTGCAGATTGCAGATCGAAATTCTCACTATTGCACGCCACATGGGGCAACAGATCTTTGGCCAGCAATATGCCGAGCACGCCATCCCGATCCTCACCGATGACCGGAAAACGTGAATGACCGGACTCGATAATTCGTGGGAGAAAATCTTCCAGATCCAGATCAGCGGGAACCACTACCATCTGTGAACGGGGAATCATGGCATCGCGCACCTGCTGCTCGGATACATCCAGAGCGCCCAACATCATGGCTAATGCATCAGAGTCCAAAACACCCTGATCGCGCAACTCCTGCAACATGGCTTCCAGTTCTTCGCGATTGCGCGGTACATTGGAAAAAGCCTTACCAATTTTCTCTACCCAGGATACTCGCCCGGAGCCGTTACTCGAAGGGTCTTCGCTCATTTTGGATTCCCGGGTCGTGCCGTCACTGAAATCATGGTTTCCAGCCACAACTTGCCGGGTACACCTGGCGACGCCAATTGCGCCCACTTGAATATAGTAGCGCGGAAGCGACGTTTCCAGTGTTTTCGTCAGGGGTTGGGAATTCCGGCCAGTTTCCGTTTGCCTCAGGCATACGGATCCGCGAAACCGAGCCTGCCCAGCAACTCTGCTTCCAGGCTCTCCATTTGCTCTGCCTCGGCTTCCTCCGAATGGTCATAACCCAGCAAATGCAGTGTCCCATGGACTACGAGGTGGGCCCAATGAGCCACAACAGGTTTGCCCTGGGCGGCGGCCTCGCTTTGCACCACCGGCGCGCAGATGACCAAGTCGCCCAGTAGTGGCAGATCCACCTCCTCCGGCAAGTCAGCGGGAAATGACAGCACGTTGGTAGCACCACTTTTTTGCCGGTATTGTTGGTTCAGCATTGCGCTTTCAGGCTCATCAACGACGCGAATCGTCAAGACTGCAGCCGGTAAGCCCTGCAATGCCAGCTGTAGCCAAAGCTCGATTTCACTCTTTTCTGGGACATCCTGGACAGAACTGACGTTTTGCAGACAAAGCTCAATGGTCATTTCAGTTCAAAGGCCATTACTTGCCTTCATTTACCCTGCTTTCTTCCGCATCATAGGCCTCAACCACGCGCTGCACGATGGGATGGCGCACCACATCCCGTGCGGTGAAATGGCTGACGCTGACGCCTTCAACATTAACCAGAATACCCAAGGCATGTTTCAGGCCAGAAGATTGCTTGTTGGGTAAATCGACCTGTGTCATGTCGCCTGTGACTACTGCGGTAGAACCGAAGCCAATACGCGTCAGAAACATTTTCATCTGCTCACGGGTGGTGTTCTGTGCTTCGTCGAGAATGACAAACGCATCGTTCAGGGTGCGACCGCGCATGAAAGCCAAGGGCGCCACTTCAATCACATTGCGCTCCATCAACGTTGCTACCCGCTCAAAGCCGAGCATTTCATAAAGGGCGTCGTACAAGGGTCGCAAATAAGGATCAAC
>JBGTHE010000287.1:0-1507 GCA_041746335.1 Lysobacterales bacterium
CATTCATCAGACCAGCCCGGAATGGGTTCCATGGATTGCCAGGTCATCGTAGACAACCAGGCAGGAAAGGCCGTGCTGGAGTCCATAATTACTTTGCTGGTTGCCGTGCAACCAATTGGGCACCAGGGCGCGCATGGGCAGGAAGCGACCAGCCATGGATAAAGTCTATATCCGCAACCGCTGGTTCGAAGATATCCCGGTGGGTGAATTCCATGTCTTCGGTTCGCATACCTTCAGCGAGCTGGAGATGGTTGAGTTTGGGAAGAAATATGCGCCCCAGGTATTTCACACCGACCCTGTGGGTGCGCTGGATACGCACTACCGCGGCCTGGTTGCATCAGGCTGGCACTTGACCGCAATCTGGATGAAGCTGATGGTTTCCTACATGGAGCGCTTTGCCAGCGGCGTGCGCGATGGCCGCCGCAACGGTGCCGGCATGGGCATTGAGTATATGGCCTGGCACAGGCCGGTGCGTCCCGGGCATACCATTACGTTCACTTATGACATTGTGGAAAAGCCCCACCGCATCGTGCGGGACAAATGGGGCATTATCCGCAGCCGCAACGAAGCTTTCAATCAGTACAACCAGCTGGTGATGAGTTTTGTGATTGATATTCTGGCGGAGCGAAGGCCAGAGGCCGACAGCTAGATTTAAGGGCTAATTGAACTGATGATCAGAACCTTGAAACGAAGCGGCCCCGCCATGAGCGGGGCCGTTTCATTTTGAGGCACAGGTACTTCTCGAGAACGGGATTTATTTCTTACTGCTTGACCTTGAAACTCCGACCATCCGCCAGGTTCAGGGTTTTTCCATCAAAAGTGGCTTGCAGCGTAGTATCACGCAAATTGGTGGCAGAGTCAGCGTCGGCATCAGTCCAGCGGGTTACCTTGAGGGTGAGATTCTCGCCGTCCTTTTCATAAGTGCCGTAACCTGATGTCGCGCTGTTTGCGTCACCTTCTACCAGAACGAAGTGCCCATCTACAAATGCAAGCGAACCTCCTTCCAGTGCATACAGGTCACCTTCGCCCGGGCCTACCCGTTCAAAGGTTTGAACCGTGCTGGTTCCCATGCCGAAAATCAAAGTCAGGGCGTTACCATCTACCGTGACAGTAACATCGTGTTCTGTGCTGTCTTGATACGACAAAGGCGTACCAGAGGCCGGATCAGTGCTGATGGTTTGAGCAGCGATGAGATGTACAGACCCAGTTGCCGGCTCGGCCCGATAGGGCCCGGCATGGGCCATGGATCCTGCTGTGGCAAAATCATCGGTATCAAACAGTGCCTGCTGCAGGAAAACGCCGTCCTTGAAAACGAAAATTCCGGTCAGTGGCATTTCAGTGCCGTCCCCGGTGGTCAGGCCGGTGTATCGCCACAGTCCGGCCACTTGTTGTTCGAGGGCTTTAACAGCAGGATCCTGGCCCGCTGTCGCACAGGCGCTGAACATCGATACCATCAGGCAAAGAGAGCAGAAACGAATGAACTGCAGGGGCCGGAAATTTTTCATCA
>JBGTHE010000288.1:0-3218 GCA_041746335.1 Lysobacterales bacterium
CTGCACAATGCGAGCGTTGCTTGCAACAAGGAAACTCGGGCGATGGATGTCGATGGTTCTGCTACAAGCCAAGAATACCTCGCACCCGTTGCTGCAACAGAGGCAGCATTGCATTCTCCACCTGCGGGTTATTTTTCAACCAACGGGTGTTGCGAGGGCTGGGGTGTGGCAGCGGCATCAGGGCAGGCCAAAAATTCTTCCAACCGGCCACTGTTTGCGCCAGGCTTGCTCCATTCTGGTCACCGAGGTGCCATCGCGAAGCATATTGGCCCAACAGAAGAGTCAGCTGAATGTGGGGCATGCCGTCCAGTAAGGACTGGCGCCAGGTATTTGCGCATTCTGACCGCGGCGGCAAGTCACCTCCTTTGCCCGTACCCGGAAAACAGAAACCCATGGGTATAACAGCGAAATACTCCGGGTCGTAAAAAATATCCCGATCAACCCCGAGCCAGGCGCGTAATCGATCTCCAGAAACATCATCAAAAGGTCGCCCTTTGGCATGAGTGATACGTCCGGGCGCTTGCCCGACAATCAGGATCCGTGAGCGAATACTGGCTTGCAGGATGGGGTTGGGGCCCAGGGGCAAACCCGAACACAAAGTGCAGCTGCGCACCTGATGAAGCAGACTTCTAAAATGTTGCTCTTGCTGTGTTGATACTTTTTTCATCGATTTGCAGCTGGCAGATGTCCATCTCTGACACCAGCGGTCCTGAATAGGTCAGGCTGGTTAACCACCTTGACCAGAACAGGCGAATCACACATCAATCATGTGCCTCGAGAACTGCCAGCTAGATATAAATAATAATGGTACTCAATACACCATCGCAGTTGATCAGATTCACACGTTTGTGCTGAATCCGATAATCACCAGCCTGCATTAACAACTCATGCACATAGGTGCCCGCATAGAGGGTCTGCTTATCGCCGTACAGGCTGACGCACTGAAAATTCGAAGTAACGGTACAATTGCCGGTGCTTTCGTCAAGGTGGGCGATGCGGATATTGGAAATGATATGAGACGCGCGGATGGTGTAGTCCTTGGACGCAGCCCGCGGATGCACAAAATTGCGCTTGCGGATCTCCATCATCACACGGTCGTCGTACATCAGTGAGATGTGGTTCAGCGGATCCACCTGATCCGGAATGGCGGGCATCCAGTAAGTGCCATCTTCGGTATAGAGCTGTAACCACGCATCGAGATCCGGGTTATCCAGGAACGAAGCCTCCCGGTAAAGGAACTCCTCGATCTGATGCAGCATTTCCAGGGAATGGCTTCTGGCAGACATCTCAGGCCACCTCTGCGAGCATATAGTGGCGCCAGGCGGCGTACTCACTGCGCAAGTCCAGATCGCTGGTTCCGGTATTGACCATACGATCCCCCAGATCCTGGTCCTGACCATAATTGCGATGCATTTCCACCCAGTCACTGGCAGGAGATTGCAGGCCCTGCTGCATACGTCGATAGGCAGTCAGGTCGTCGGGGCCAACCATCGAACCGTTCGAATTGATCAGGCGGGAATAGAGAATGGTGCGCTGCAGCAGTGAATCCGGAGCACCCTTCAGACGAAAAGACCAGGTTTCCACAACGCATTTGTCCACGGCGATGGGGCGAACCACCCGGATATTCTGCACCGCAGATTTGATGGTCAGCGAGGGGTAGTACAAGGTGTTGTGGGTATTAAAAGTCAGGATTTCCCGAGTGCGCTCCTGGCCATAAGCTTTGATCATTGCTGATTCATATTCCGGATCAACGCTGTAATTCGCATGAATGCTGATTTTTCCGCCATCGTAGTGATGGCCATAACGGAAGCCAGTAATTCCTGACTCCTCAAAGTTTTTGTAGGAAGCACCGAATGGCGGGATTATCTCTGCTTCCGTGCGGTTCGCAGAACCCTCCGGCAAGGTACTGATGTAATCGTTGGCGGCGTCAACCACAGAACGATGCACAATCATGGGATGCATGGTGTCGTTGAGATTCTCGATGAACATCTTCCAGTTACACTCGTGCTCATAGCGCAGCACTCCGCCTGCTACCTCGACCTCGCCTTCCGGGGAGCGGTCACACAAATTGTCGAGCACCATTCCGGCCCCTCCCAGCCAGGTTTTCAGATCGGGCGCATCGACATCCATGGAGGCGAACACAAAACCGCGGTAGCTGTCGTATTGGGCAAGCTTCTGCATACTGTATTGCGGATCGTTCTTGTCAAAACCGGTGTCTTTATAGCCGGCCGGGTGTGGCACACCGATCAGCTTGCCATCGAGGCGATAGCTCCAGCCATGGTAACAGCAGGTAAACCCGTTTCCGGTGTTACCACAGCGCTTGTCAACAAGTTTGGCGCCCTTGTGGCCACAGCGATTGAAAAGCACATGAACGCTGTTGTCGCGATCACGCACCATGACGATGGGGTACTTGCCGAACTGCAGACTCACATAGCTGCCGGGCTCAGGCACCTGACTCTCATGGCCCACAAAAATCCAGGCTTTGCCCCAGATGCGCTCCATCTCCAGGTCAAAAATGCCGGGGTCGGTATAGACCCGGCGATGGATCTTGGTGGGTGTTAGCAATGCTCCAATTTCATTATTGCTGTATGTCATCCAGGTTGCTCCCAATCGAACTTCTTACTTCCCGGTTTGAACCAGGCATTCCATGGAACGTTCTGTTGCTCATAGTGACAGCGAGCCTATGCTCGCACCGCCACAAACAAAAAGGGTTTGCCCGGTCACAAATCCATTGTCTGCATTCACCAGGAACATCACTGCCCTGGCCACATCATCCGCCCGCCCCAGACGTTTTACCGGCAGCGATGCGGCGATCTGCTCAGCCCTGCCACTTTCTTCGGGAATGACTGCGGTGAACATATCGGTGACGATGGGCCCCGGAGCCACTGCGTTCACGGTAATACCATGCTCTCCCAACTCCAGAGCCCATGTTCTGACCAGTCCTATCTGAGCAGCCTTGCTGGCGGCGTAGCCCGTGCGGGTTTTGAGACCCAGCATCCCACGAGAACCGATGAGGACCACTCGACCGAAGCAAGACTTCTTCATGGCTGGCAAAACTGCCTGTAGCAGCAGAACCGCGGCGTGCACATGGAGTCGATCCATGTAAACCAGGTCTTCCACATCCACATCTTCAATCAGCCCCGAGCGTATCACACCCGCGTTATGTACCAGGGTGGTGATGTCATACCGCTGGGTCAGGCCGGACAGCACAGCACGGA
>JBGTHE010000289.1:0-3339 GCA_041746335.1 Lysobacterales bacterium
TTGGCGCGATGTTTCTCCTGCCTCGCGCAGCAGACGCACTGGACATCACGGAATCGGATGTCGAAATCACCACGCCTGATGGTGTGGCCGATACCTTTTTCGTCCATCCCGCGAGCGGCGCACATGCCGCAGTGCTGATATGGCCGGACATTCTCGGATTGCGGCCGGCCTTTCGGCAGATGGGGCGGCGCCTCGCGGAGTCCGGCTACGCGGTGCTGGTGGTGAATCCGTTCTACCGCAAGCAGCGCTCACCGGTGGTGTCAGAAGGTGCGAGTTTCGCCGATCAGGCCACACGAGACATCGTCATCCCGCTCGCGCAGTCGCTGAGCCCGGAAACGCATGTCACCGATGCCAAGGCCTTTGTCGCCTGGCTGGATGCCCAGCCGGCAGTGGACCAGGGTCGCAAGATCGGCACCACAGGTTATTGTATGGGCGGACCGATCGTCATGCGGACCGCCGCGGCTTTGCCCGACCGCATCGGAGCCGGGGCGACTTTCCATGGCGGCGGTCTTGCCACGGATCAGCCGGAGAGCCCTCACCTCCTGATACCGCAGATGAAAGCTCACTTCCTCATTGCGATCGCCGAGAACGACGATGAGAAGGATCCGGAAGCCAAGGACACACTGCGTGAAGCATTCGATGCGGCTGACCTGCCAGCAGAAATCGAAGTTTACGCCGGCGCCGCGCACGGTTGGTGCCCGCCTGACTCGGCCGTCTATAACGAAGCTCAAGCCGAGCGGGCCTGGGCACGGATGCTGGTGCTGTTTGAGAACGCCTTGACCTGACCAGGCAGTGCGGATTACCGATTCATCTAGCCTTCACTTACCCAGTGTAACGATCACCGTTACCAGGGATTCTCGTGTGGAGGTAACTGAAATGACGAACTCATCTGTCCGTGGAATTGTTTTGTTGCTGCTGTCAGTCATGCCGCCATTGGCAATTGCAGGGGATCCGCAGCACAGTAACTGGTGGCGCCAGGAATTGCGTGATCCCTATTGGGAAAGCCCATGTGAATATAAAGTTGAATCCAAGCCGGGCGAATATAAAAGAGAAATAAAATGCAAAGATGGCATTGGTGCCACCTGGCGCGGAGAATGGAAGGAGGAGTTTCGTGATGGTGGTTGTGAAGTAAAATTGAAGGCGTCGCGCGAAGTATTCAAAGAAGAAGTAAAGTGCAAAGGCTAAAAGGCAAGCCCCAACAATTCTTCTGAAGTTTGACCCTGGCGCGACTCCGCGCCACCCGTCAGTTCGCTTTTTCATTCAATCAGGAGTTTTAACCTTGGTAACCTTGCGGCACTGTCCGAAGTTTGCTTCCTTGCTATTGTATCGGTAGATCCGAACTGGTATTCGCCAGGGATGAGATCGATATTCGATCCCGAGAGCCAGCCCAGGGTTAAACTTCGGGCAAGATGAAACGAGCGATCTACGCCTTCCTTTCTGTCGCAGCCATAGGCTACCTGGGTATTTGCGTGATGATGTACCTGTCCCAGCGCTCACTGATTTACTTCCCCCAGCCCCGCGCAGTCACGGCAGAGGAATCTACGTTGAATCTGCCCGTGAAAGGGGCTGAATTGGTTGTTACCGTACGGCCACTTCAAGGCCCAAAGGCGATCGTCTATTTCGGCGGTAACGCAGAGGACGTATCTCAAAATCTTGATTCTTTTGCGGAAGCTTTTCCCGATCATGCGTTGTTTCTGATGCACTACCGCGGCTACGGCGGCAGTACCGGGCAACCAACCGAGAAAGACAACGTAGCGGACGGGCTCGCGCTGTTTGAAAAGATACGCGTGCTCCACACAGATGTCGCGATCATCGGTCGCAGCTTGGGTAGTGGCGTGGCGGTGCAGGTGGCGAGCGAAGTCAAGGCCTCACGACTCGTCCTGATTACGCCTTTCGACAGCTTGGTCGAACTCGGCGCCCAGCTGTACCCCTTTCTGCCAGTGCGTTGGCTGGCAAAAGACAGATACGAATCGGTAAAATTTGCACCCCGAATCAAAATTCCGACCACGATCATCATGGCCGAGCACGATGAGATTATCCCGCGCGCGAGCACAGAAAAGCTGGTGAGCCGGTTTGACGCAGGCGTGGCAAAGCTCACAGTCATCGAAGGGGCGGGCCACAACAATCTTGGAGGGGACAACAGGTACCACGAAGCTCTGCAGGCAGCGCTCAGACCACACCCAGGGTCTTGAGGATGACTCAGCCAAGAGCAAGAGTTGTCTGCCCCAAACTTATTCACGGGACGCGCGCTATTACGGGGTGATCCGCACCAACGAAGACTGAATCCAGGGCAGCAAATGCTCAAAATCGCAGGTACGAGTTTCTAACAAATTCATAAGGAAGGCATAAGTCGGCTCAGCTTCTGCCTCCAGTTTCCAACCATTCAACCGCAGGAAAACGTCCGTTGAGAAAAAAGCTACACGCTTGTTACCGTCCACGAACGGGTGGTTGAGTATCAAGGACTCAAACAAGGCTGCTGCCATTTGTTCGAGGTTTTCGTAGTAGCCCGATTGTGGACGGTAGAGTGCGCTTTCCAGCAATCCGTAATCTCTGATACCCCTTGCGCCACCGAACCGGTCAATCAAGCGTTCATGAATCGCCAACACCTCGTCCAGCGAAAGGAATTTCACCGATTCAATGGCAATCGAATTACCTGGCAAGGAGCTTTCCCAACTCTTCATGTTCCGCAATGGAATTTTCAAGGTGAGCCATCACGGTGGGGCGGAGACGCCGCTTTCGCACGTAATCTGCAACCGCTTCGGATAACAAACCGGCAATGGATTGATTCGATTCGGCAGCCAATGCCTGCAACTCTGCCCACTCGCGCTCTTCTACTTTTGAACTGATCTTGATCTTGGCCATGTCTCCTAGACTGCATGACATATCATGACATGTCAATCTTTGGTCACCTGGGGCAGTGGCGTAATCCGCCTCCGTACATCAAGCTCAGAATCAAGCTGTGATTTGCGCTGCCTGCAAGGAGTAGAGATTGCACTTCAGCCTTGCTCAGAACCACCGGCACCCGCGTCCTGGTTTTGGCCCGGACTACGTCATCCAGCCAGGGCAGGCTCCACAGACAGGACCTTCGCGTACAGGAACAGGATGGCAGCTAAAGCAACGTTCTGGCTGGAAGCGCTAACACCCCGTTTCACGGCAAGATAAGTAAGAAACGCCTCAACTTCCTTCTTGCTCATGCTGACGGGATGGCGTTTGCCATGAAACACGATAAACCGGCGCACCCACTGCAGGTAAACCCGTTCAGTGGCTATACTGTACTGGTGCAGCCGCAAAACATTGCGCATCTGGTCCAGCAATTTCGGTTCTCTGGGAGTTCGCGGC
>JBGTHE010000290.1:0-3827 GCA_041746335.1 Lysobacterales bacterium
GTGAGTGTGGGACGTCAGGGAGAATACTTCCTGGACGCCGACGGGCGCATGGTGGACCAGGAGACTTTAGAACACCACATTACCAATGTGATCGGTGGAATTTATTCACTTGGTGGCCAGCCCGATGCTGCGATGATTGAATCACTGGTGCATTTCGACCCCGCCTTCAGCCGCCTGACTTACCACGGAGTTCCGGACGTCCGCGTTATTGTTTTCAAGGGCTATCCGGTCATGGCCATGTCACGCTTGCCCACGCGGCGTTCGCACGGCAAGGCCAATCTGCACCAGGGTGCCATTGGCGTGGGGATTGACCTTGGCAGCGGCATTACCATGGGTGGGGTTTCCGGCAACAGTGCTGTTTCACATCACCCCGACACAGGTGCTGCCATTGCTGGTTTTCACGTGCCCGGCTGGGGCCAAATACTGGATATGTCAGCACGCTGTTACGAGGCGGTGAAGCTTGGCTATCTGGGTTGCGATATCGTGCTCGACCGTGACCTCGGTCCGTTGATTCTGGAGTTGAACGCACGTCCCGGATTGAACATCCAGATTGCCAACAGGCGTGGATTACGCCAGCGGTTGGATGCCGTGGATGCGCTGGGTGATGTCCACCAGGAACCGGATGAGCGGGCGCAATGGTCGATGCAGACTCTGGGTGAAGCCCCTCGGACGGCCAAAGTTGCCAGCTGACGGCAAGCCGGATTTTTCCAATACCCATACCTACAGATCGTAGGCCGCCACCAGTACTGTCGTCAAAACCAACCATAGTCCCAGGGCCAAAGGCAGGCCAACGCGCACGAAATCCCCAAATTTGTAGCCCCCCGCATTCATGATCAGCAAATTGGTCTGGTAGGCCATCGGTGTGACGAAACTGAGGTTGGCGCCGAACAGCACGGCCAGCACAAAAGGCTCGAGGGGCATGCCCAGGCGTTGCGCAATACCAATGGCGATCGGTGTGCCAATAACCGCAGCAGCATTGTTGGAAACGATATTGGTCAGTACGCCCATCATCAGCATCAGGGCGCCCAATACCACTGAGGGTGGTGCTCCGAAAGTGATGTACACGAACAACTGCGCCAAATAGTCGGCACCGCCGGTTTTGAGCAAGGCGGCACCCATGGCCAGTGAAGAAACGATAATCAGAATTACCTGTCCGCTGAGCGCATTGACCGCGTCTTTCCAGCGCAGGCAGCCGCTGACGATCAGGATCAGGCACCCCAGGACCGCAGCAATTTCGATGGGCATTATGTTGGCGGCCGTCATGGCAACGACACCAACAATTGTCAGCAGAGCAATTGGTGCCTTGCGTGTGGTGGGCAGTCTGACGCTGCCGTCCAGGATCAGGAAGTCAGTATTTTCTTTAAGTTCCTCGAAGTGCTGCAGCGACGACTGCACCAGTAAGACATCGCCGGACTTCAGCTGAATATTTTCCAGTCCGGGTGATTTACGTTCCTGCGATTGTTCATTCCGGTGTAATGCCAGCAACCGTACGCTGTAGTTGGTCAGGAACTGAGCCTCGCCTACGCGCATATTTTCCAGTCGTGAACCTGGCGTAACAACAAGTTCAGCTAACTGCTCGCCACCCAGGCTCAGGGGATTTGCGGAGTCGACCACGTGATCACCGGAAAACAGTTTGCCGCCGAGGGCCCGCGCAAATTCCCGCAGGTTGGATTGCGAGTCCGAGGTGTTGATACGGTCACCTGCTGCCATGACTACATCGGGAAGGGAATTGATGAATGCGCCTTTACCGCGCTGGATGGAGTCTACCCGCATGTTGTCGTCGGTGCGGGCAATGGCTTCTGACAGCGTTCCACCCACCGCAACACTGGCAGCATCCAGGCGTATCTGCGCGTTGTACACGCGCGACTGGATATCCTGCATGGGTGCTGTTCGTGTTGGCATCATGCGAGGTGCAATTAACCATAGGTAGATGATTGCAAATACGGATCCGATCAATGCCAGGCCGACAAAATCGAACATGCCGAACTCGTCCAGGCCCATATCCGCGGCCACGTTAACTACCAGCAGGTTGGTGGAGGTGCCAATGGTGGTTGCCATGCCGCCCAGAATGCTGGCAAAACCCATGGGAATCAGCGTGCCAGTGGGCGATACACCCGCCCGAATGCCCAGACCCACCAGGATAGGCAACATCAACACGACGATGGGTGTGTTATTGATGAAAGCGCTGAGAAAGGCGGTGGTTACAATAGTGAATAGCAGAGACAATGCAGGGCCTTTACGCCACACCCTCGCCAGAAAGCGACCCACTGGCTCCAAAGCTCCGGTACGAATCAGGCCTTCACCGACGATCATCAGGGCACAGACAGCGATCAGGGCCTTGTGTCCAAAACCCAGGAAAAATTCACTGGGAGAAAGAACTTCACCATTTGCTTCGTAGGGAAACAGTGTAAAGCCAACGGCCAGCAGCACCAGCACAATCAGGCTGGTAGTTTCCAGAGGAATATTGTCCCTGGCAAACAGAATCAGCGCCCCGAAGATCAGAACCATCACAGCCAGCGCATGCAGATTAGGAAGCGTGAGTTCCAGCATCGTAGTGTTTTTGTCCTCAATGACTTGCCACCCGAAGGAGGCTGTCATATTCTCCGATGGGCGGCCATTGTAGCCTGTTTCTCCCAATATCAACTCCTTTCGTCAACCCTTTGGTATAGCGTCAGCTGGCTACCGGGTTCCCGATTCCATAGGTTAATCTTTGAGCACATCCCAACAGCTTTCCGAATACCTGTACATCGCCATCAACCCGGTGGCTATTGAGCTCGGTCCTCTACAAGTGCACTGGTACGGCATCATGTACCTCCTGGGGTTCCTGTTTTTTTGGGGTGTAGGCAATTACCTGGCGCGTGCTCGGCCCTGGGCTGGCTGGACCACGCAGGAGGTGGGTGACTTCCTCTTTTACGGCATGCTGGGTGTGGTGATCGGTGGGCGGATGGGTTATGTGTTTTTTTACAGCCTGGATAGTTTTTTAGAAGACCCTCTGTTCCTGTTCAAACTGACTCAGGGAGGTATGTCATTCCACGGTGGATTGATCGGGGTGATCCTGGCCATAGCATGGTTTGCCCGCCGCACCCATCGCAGCGTGTGGCAGGTATCGGACTTTGTCGTGCCGTTAGTACCGGTTGGGCTGGGGTTGGGACGTCTGGGTAATTTTATTGGCGGCGAATTATGGGGGCGCCTGAGTGACCTGCCCTGGGCCATGATATTTGCCAATTCGATTGAACCGGGCGGTTGGCAATCTACGGAACTGCGGGCTGCATGGGCTAAAGGTGCGCTGGATGTTTTTGCCCGCCACCCCAGCCAACTTTATCAGGCCTGCCTGGAAGGATTCCTGCTGGCCATCATCCTGCTTATTTATTCACGCAAAGAACGCCCTGCGGCTGCAGTGACTGGCTTGTTCCTGCTGGGCTATGGAGTGTTCCGACTCGTGGCAGAATTTTTCCGTGAACCCGACAGCCATATTGGGTATCTGGCCGGGCAATGGCTGACCATGGGTATGCTATTGTCTTTGCCCATGGTAGTAGCTGGCCTGGTCATCCTGATGTGGGCTCACCGGCGCGCCAGCGCTGCATCCGTTTGACAGAGAAAGGGAATGGACAATTATCACCAGCTCCTCAGGGAAATACTCGAGCGGGGACACCATAAATCCGATCGCACTGGCACTGGCACCATCAGCCTTTTTGGTTATCAGTTGCGCTACGACCTGGCGCAAGGTTTTCCGGCTGTCACAACCAAAAAGCTGCACCTTCGCTCGATCATCTATGAATTGCTGTGGTTTCTGCGTGGAGAAAGCAACATTGAATACTTGCGGGAAA
>JBGTHE010000291.1:0-3965 GCA_041746335.1 Lysobacterales bacterium
ATAAAAGCAGTGCAGGCCGGGCAAGCGACACTTGCACTGCAGCTGCTGCATTCAGCCAGTAGCTTGCAGCCCGCCTCACGCGATGTCAGATATTGGCTCGGACATGCACAGCGGCTCAGCGGCGAGACAGTCGGCGCAGAACAGAACTTTCGCAGGCTGCTATTGGATTACCCCGGGGATTTCGATGTCGCCATGGCACTTGCATTTTTGCTTCGGGAGCAAGGTCGGGTCGCGGAGTCAGGCGACTTTCTGGTCGACTTTGCGCAGCAATCGGCCAGCGGCTCCGAAGCACTGCTGAAAATTGCAGGCTTTCTGCGTGACAGTAATCAGTTCACTCACGCCATCGAGGTGATGCATTTACTGCTGCGCAGGGATGCAAGTGAGGCGGTGAATCACTTCAGGCTGGCCCGTCTGTACCAGGGTACCGGCCAGCATGAGGCTGCTTTACAGGCCTATCGTGAAGCGCTTCAAAGAGATTCCAGCCTTGGCGCTGCCTGGCTCGGCCTTACCAGCCTGCAGCAATTCACTGACCCTGCCAATGCGGACTGGCAGCGAATTCAATCCGTTGCAGTGTCCGATGGGAACGTTGAGGCCGCAATGTGTCTGGCATTTGCCCGCGGTAAAGGCCACGACGATCTGGGCCAGTATGAGCTGGCATGGAATCGCTATGTGGAGGGTAATCGCCTGCGTCGCCAGAGTCCGCTTCGGGGGCAACCCTGGAGCCAGTCAACCTGGCACAGCTTTCAGCAGAAGGTGTTGTCACTGTCATGCGAAGCCCAAGTTTCCGCTCAGGAGACGCGCAAACCTGTATTTATTGTGGGTATGCTGCGTTCCGGCACTACCTTATTGGAACAGTTACTGGATCAACATCCGGAGGTCACTGCTCGTGGCGAGCTGAACGTTCTCGCGCATGCCTGGGCCAATAGGCAGCAATCTTCGAGCGATGGGGCAACGGCGGGTGAATTGTCATCACAACTCTGGCGACATATGAAATTGGATGGGCCCGATGATCACTACTATGTCGACAAGAATCCACTGAATTTCCGCTTTTTGCCGCTGCTCGCGGCCATTTTACCCGAAGCAAAAATACTGCACGTGCTGCGCGATGGACGGGATAGCTGCTTGTCCTGCTTTACGCAACTGTTTCAGCATCCGGATACGGCTTTTTCCAGTCAACTTGAAGATCTGGTTGATTTTTACCGTGGCTATCTGCTGCTGATGCAACATTTCCGGACCAAAATGCCCGAGCGAATACTGAGTCTGAACTATAGGGACCTGGTCACGGAGACAGAAGTTTGTTTAATGGGAGTGCGGAAGTTTCTGGGATTGGCCACGACAGAAGCAAATGAAAGCAGTGGGCCACAACAGCGCCCCATTCGCACAGCGAGCGCCTGGCAAGCCAGGCAACAGATTCACCGAAATTCGCTGGGACGTTGGCAGAACTATTTTTCCATGGCGCCCGCTTTCTTCGACAGGATTGCTGAGCTGGATCAGAAGTTCAGCGCTGGGTTGTAGGGAAATTCTGATTTACCCAGAGTTTCTTTATGTCGATCTCATTGGCCTGCAGAATGTTGGTAGAGCGCAAAAATTTTGCTCACTGTCTGGTCTATGGTTTGTCGCAGATGCTGTGCCTTCTCATCGGTCGCTTCAAATTCCGCCACGCCCTGCCAGGAAATGCGCTCGCTGGACTTATCGACGAGGTCTATGAAGACCGAAACATTTTCGGTCATGGTAGCCTGGGAACCCACCGTAACTCCGGCTCCAACAGCCGAGCCACCCCGATAGGGACCCCCGTAATACATGCCGCTCATATAAGGGGCGGTATAAGTAGTCACTTTCACCTTGTCATCAAGCCGCGCTGTGACATTGATGATCAGGTCCGGATGGTTTGAAATCTGATAGCCTCGAGCTTCCATTTCCTTGCTGATGGCAGCACGGAAATGCTCACCAAAAACCGGAGAGTTGTAGCCACCCTCTATGCCCATAGGCTGGAAGTATCCGTAAGTTTTATAGCTGCTGAAATCCGCAGCTGGACTTCCGTCACTGCGAACTTGCACACCACTGGAACAAGCCGTCAGTAGCGGGACAAGCACCGCGAAAAAGCACGCCTTTCGCGCTTGCAAAAACTTGAGATTCATTCATTACTCCTGAAAGGAATTATCATGGTAGGACAAAAGCCAGGTACGACTTTCGGTTTTTAATCTGGAAATCCTCGCAGCCGGCTCTGCTAATGGAAATTCAAATTCGGGCCAAATACCAGCGCTTCAGGATGCTCTCGCCATCAATGCTGCAACAGCGGGCAGGGTTTTGCCTTCAACAAATTCCAGAAAGGCACCTCCCCCCGTGGAAATGTAACTGAGGTCTTGTGCGACACCAAACTGGTCGATCGCCGCCAGGGTATCGCCCCCGCCCGCAATGCTGAACGCTTTGGATCGACTGATCGCTTCCGCTACGGCGCGGGTGCCGGCCTGGAACGCCGGAAACTCAAAAACACCTACCGGGCCATTCCAGATGATACTGCCAGAGCCAGCAATGATGCCTGAGTATTCAATGGCGGTAAGCGGACCGATATCCAGAATCATCTCATCGGGTAGTACAGCATCAACCCGACGGGCAATGGCATTTGCATCAGCGCTAAAGGATTTGGCCACGAGTACATCTTTGGGTATCGGAATGGAACCGCCATTATCATGTGCTTTGCGGATCAGGGCTTGCGCCTTCGCCAGCAGATCCGGTTCGTACAGGGACTTACCCACCTCAAAACCACTGGCTGCAATAAAGGTATTGGCGATACCACCACCAACAATCAATTGATCGACCTTGTCCAGCAGGTGATCGAGAACGCCCAACTTGGTGGAAACTTTTGAGCCACCTACGATGGCCAGTAGAGGTCGTTCAGGCTCCAGCAAGGCCTTGCGCAAAGCTTCCAGCTCACCATGTAACAAAGGGCCAGCGCAGGCAATGCGGGCGTTCTGAATCACCCCTTCTGTCGAAGCCTGGGCCCTATGAGCTGTTCCAAAGGCATCCATGACGAACACATCGCAGAGGCTTGCCATCTTCTTCGCCAGTTGAAGATCGTTACTGTTTTCACCGGGGTTAAAGCGCACGTTTTCACATAGCACAACTTCTCCGGGAGCAATTGAAACGCCGGACAGCCAATCCCGCTCCAGCCTGATCGGGAGCCCCAGCAAAGCCTGAAGACAATCGGCCACTGGCTTCAATGAGTCCTGTTCTGTGAAAACCCCTTCAGTCGGGCGACCCAGGTGTGACAACAGAAGCACTGATGCCCCTTTTTCCAGAGCCAATTGAATGCCGGGCAAAGCCGCTCGAATACGCGCGTCCGAGGAAACCTGGCCATCCGCAATTGGCACATTGAGGTCGGCGCGAATCATGACGCGCTTCCCTGTCAGGTCCAGTTCTTCCATCCGCAAATAATTCATCCGAGGTCCACCTTCTCGCGCTTGACGACCGTATCAGGCATTCATCAGTGCAACAGTCGTGTCCAGCATTCGGTTGCTGAAGCCCCATTCGTTGTCATACCAGCTCAGTACCTTAACAAGCGTGCCTTCCATCACCCGGGTGAGGGTTGAATCAAACACGGAGGAATGTGGGTCGTGATTGAAATCCACGGACACCAGCGGGCGGGTGTTATAGGCCATTACACCTTTCATGCTGCTTTCGGCGGCAGACTTCACAATAGCGTTGATCTCATCCACGGTGGTTGCGCGGCGTGCGACAAAAGTCAGGTCCACGACGGAAACATTGATCGTGGGAACGCGCATGGAAAAGCCGTCGAGACGACCGTTCAGCTCAGGCAGAACCAGGCCAACTGCTGCTGCTGCACCGGTCTTGGTGGGGATCTGGCTCATGGTCGCAGAACGGGCCCGGCGCAAATCCGAGTGATATACATCGGTCAACACCTGGTCATTGGTGTACGCATGAATGGTGGTCATCAAGCCGTGAAC
>JBGTHE010000292.1:0-3224 GCA_041746335.1 Lysobacterales bacterium
CTTGCGGCAATTTCAGAACCCCCGCGTTCGCGCTCGTACCCTTTATGCCCTGCCTTATAACGCAAAAGTGAAGTTAAGCAAAGTATTTGGTGAATAATTGAGCCGGGGTTCAAACATTAAAACGGAAGTGCATTACGTCACCCTCGTTGACCAGATAGGTCTTACCTTCGACGCGCAACTTGCCAGACTCCTTAGCGCCTTGCTCACCGCCACAGGCAATAAAATCTTCAAAGGCGGTTACTTCCGCCCGGATGAAACCTCGCTCAAAGTCTGTGTGAATCCTGCCTGCAGCTTGTGGAGCCGTAGCGCCTGACCAAACAGTCCAGGCTCGCACTTCTTTCTTACCTGCGGTAAAAAACGTTAAAAGCTTCAGCAACCGATAGCCCGTACGAATAACCTGAACCAGCCCTGACTCTTCAAGCCCCAGCTCGCGCAGAAATTCCAAACGGTCTTCATCGTTAAGTTGGGAAATTTCTGCTTCGATTCCGGCACACACTGGAATCACTTCTGCGGACTCCTCAGCGGCATAATCCTGCAGACTCTTCAGCCAGCGGTTGTCCCTGGTTTCTCCCTCCGCAACGTTAGCCACATACATCACCGGTTTGCTTGTAATCAGGTGCACATCTTCTATGGCGGCTTGCTCCGACTCCGTCAGGGTCAGTATTCGGACACCCTTGCCTTCATCCAGGCAACTTCTCAATCGCTCCAGCACTGTCAGACGAATTGCTGCTTCTTTCGGGCTGGTTTTGGCCAGCTTCTCTGTCCTTTGGATAGCACGCTCTACGCTTTCCAGGTCAGCCAATGCCAATTCGGTGTTGATCACAGCCACATCAGCCAAAGGATCAACCCGGCCAGCCACGTGGACCACGTCTGAAGATTCGAAGCAGCGCACTACGTGAGCAATGGCATCCGTTTCCCTGATATGGGCCAGAAACTTGTTGCCCAGCCCTTCCCCCTTGGAGGCGCCAGCAACCAGGCCGGCAATGTCCACAAACTCCATTGCCGTGGGCAGTATTTTCTGTGGCATCACTATTGCTGCCAGTTGTTGCAGACGCGGATCCGGAACTGGAACTATCCCTATATTGGGATCAATGGTACAGAAGGGGTAGTTTTCTGCTGCGATATTTGCTCGGGTCAGAGAGTTGAACAGGGTAGATTTTCCCACATTCGGCAAGCCGACGATTCCACATTTGAAGCCCATGAATGATTCCTGCTAACCGCTCGACGATTGGTCAGTTGCTGTTGAGTTGGTGTGCAAATTTTTCATGGCAAGAGCCAACTCACCTTCCAGAATTGCTGGAAGCACTTCCAGAGCTGCGGAGATGGATTGCCGGATTACCAACTCCTCTGGCGCTGAAGGCCGGCTCAAAACATAATCGGTAACATGGTCCTTGATACCCGGATGGCCTATACCAACGCGAAGGCGCAAGAAGTCATGCTGCGGCAAATGACGGAAAATATCTCGCATACCATTGTGTCCACCATGACCGCCTCCTTGCTTCAGGCGGGCCGTTCCGGGTGGTAAATCCAGCTCATCGTAAGCCACCAGCAGACTGGATATGTCAATGTGGTAGTAGTCCATGATGGCGCGAACAGCTTGACCACTGTGATTCATGAAAGTCGTGGGCATGGCCAGCACGCAATTCCTGCCATGAATTTCCAGACGTGCCAGCTCAGCTTGCAGCTTGTTCTGCAGCCTGACTGTGGCTTTTGATCGACGTAACAGCTCTCCCAGAAACCAAAACCCGGCGTTGTGCCGGGTTTCAGAGTAATTGGACCCAGGATTTCCCAGGCCGACTATGAGAAAAAGATCAGACACAGGCTTGAGGAAGAGTGCTACTCGTCCTTTTTATCCTTTTCGTCCTTGACCTTCGTTTCAGCTATCACTTCTGTTTCAGGCGCTTCGTCCACGTCCTCATCGCTACCCTGGCTTTCCTTCACATGTGCCGCATGAGCGATAACGGTGTCGTGTTCCGTACCTGATTCCAGCGCTGGGATTCTGACTCCTTCTGGCAGAACCACCTCTGATAGCATGATGGAATCACCTGCTTCAATATTTGACAGATCAACGGACAGGTATTCCGGCAGATCTTTGGGCAGTGCTTCGATTTCGATTTCCGTCATCAGATACTGAATTACCACACCAGCAGCCTTGCCGGCAGGAGATTTCTCTTCGCCCACAAAGTGCACAGGAACAGAAATAGTGAGCAATTCGTCTGCCGTTACTCGCATGAAATCGACATGCATGATGATGGGCTTGTAGGGATGCCTTTGCATATCGCGTACAACAGCCTGCTGGCTGCTATCAGAACCAACCCGAATTTCAATGATCGAGGAATAAAACGACTCGTGTTCGGACGCGTGCAACAATTCGTTCTGGTTCAATGCCAATGCAACGGGATCGCGATGACCACCGTAAATGATCGCGGGCACTTTGCCCTCGTGACGCAGGCGGCGGCTCGCACCTTTCCCCTGGTTTTCACGGAGCTCCGCGACAACTGAATGATGAGTAGACATGTTATACCTCAGGTCTCAATGCCCGCAAAAGCAGGCTCCAGGCCAGATCGGCCAATATACCAGGCCCGCGACCAGGCCCAGCAGCAAAAACAGCCGGGCATTATAGCCCAAGACCTTTGGCCTTAGTAGGTATTCTTTGGAATTGTGAACACTCTGATTACCTCAGAGTGATGCGCGGGCAGCAGTGTCAGTCAACATACATGGAGCTGACCGATTCTCCCTGAGCCATACGGCGTATCGTCTCAGCCATCATTTGTGCAACGCTGAGCTGGCGAATCTTACTGCAATTACGAGCAGCTTCGCTGAGGGGGATTGTATCTGTGACTACCATCTCGTCCAGCTCTGAATGCGTGATGTTATCGACCGCCGGACCAGAAAGTACCGGATGCACACAATACGCCACTACTCTGCTGGCTCCTTTTTCTTTCAAGGCCGCGGCTGCAGAGCAAAGTGTGCCGGCTGTATCCACCATGTCATCAACCAGCACACAGCATTTGTTGCGAACATCGCCAATAATATTCATGACGGTTGCCACGTTGGCGCGTGGGCGGCGTTTGTCGATGATTGCGAGCTCTGCATCCAGACGCTTTGCAATGGCTCGCGCGCGAACCACCCCACCCACATCGGGCGATACAACGATGATTTCATAGGCTGACTGGCGTTGCCAGATATCGGCCAGTGTCAGAGGCGATGCGTAAACGTTGTCG
>JBGTHE010000293.1:0-2955 GCA_041746335.1 Lysobacterales bacterium
GGGTTTGTCGCTCGTTCAAATACAGAGAAGCTAAAGGCAAACTGACAGCTACAACCTTCGCATCTGACAATGCTGCGATTCCTTTGTCACTCACGTACTCAAGATGCTCTGCAGATACCGCTCCAAGGTCAGCCGCTAACTCTGCACCACCCTGGTCGGACAGTTGATCCGCATGCACTTTCAGTTTCAATCCATATTGTTTGGCCACTGCCAGAATCTGTCGGGCCTCACTACAATCGAACGCTCCTTCCTCTATGAAAATATCGCAGAATTCAGCCAGACCTTCGGATGCAATCCGTGGAATCAATTCTTCACACAACATTGAAATGTATTCGTCCCTTTTGTTGGCAAACTCTGGGGGGATGGTATGTGCCCCCAGGAATGTCGGTACCAGATCGACCGGGTGTTTTGCTGCTGCAATTCGATAGACTTCCAGCTGTTTTAATTCACTGGCGACGTCGAGCCCGTAACCGGTTGTACATTCAACGGTCGTAACGCCCAAGCTCAACATCCCATCCAGGCGAAGCATGACTGATTGCAAAAGGCTGTCCTGACTCGCTTTGCGGGTAGCGGCTACTGTGCTCTTGATGCCGCCACCGGCTTTTGCGATTTCTTGGTAGCTTGCACCTGCCAGCCGCATCTCAAACTCGTTCTCCCGCCAGCCACCGAAACACAGGTGAGTGTGGCAGTCGATCAAACCCGGTATTACAAGTCCCCCGAGGCAATCGACAACCTGCTCAGTGGCAAATTCATTCGGTACCTCATTAGCCGATCCGACCCAGACTATTTGCTCTCCTTGCCAAACCAGTGCAGCATCCCGGATCAGTCCGGCGTCCTTTTGTGAAGAGTTCGGTGCACAGGTAGCGAGTTCGGCAATGTTTCTGAGTAATGGCACGATGGAGTTAGGCAGGCTCGATCCAGATATCTACTGCAGTGGGCCAATGACCTGCTCAACCTGCCCGATCAAAGAGCCTTCCCGAAGTATGGTCGCGCACAGTTCAATGTCGTTTCTCACTTCGTAATCTCTGTGCGCGTGTGGAATTCGTGAGCGCAAGTATTGCTGCGTTGCGTGCACGGCCGTTCCAGATTTCAAAGGCAGTCGGAAATCCAGCGCCTGTGCCGAGGTCAGCAATTCAACCGCGAGGACGTATTCAACATTGTGCAACACTTCCAGTAATTTCAGGGCACTGATCGATCCCATGGAAACATGATCTTCCTGCCCCAGGCTGGTCGGAATCGAGTCGACCGATGCCGGGTGGCATAACACTTTGTTTTCTGAAACCAGTGCAGCTGCCGTGTATTGCGGAATCATGAAGCCGGAATTAACCCCGGTATCCTGCATCAGCAAACGCGGCAGGCCATCGTGGCCTTCGAGCAGCAAGTATGTCCGGCGTTCTGAAATGCTAGCCAATTCAGCAAGGGCTATAGCAGCGAAGTCCAGTGCAAGTGCCAGAGGCTGACCATGGAAGTTGCCTCCCGACAGTATGTCGCCATTGGCAAAAACCAGCGGATTGTCGGTCACCGAATTCAGCTCGATTTCAATTGCGTTGACCGTATAGTCCAGTGCATCCCGGCTGGCGCCATGCACTTGAGGCACACAACGCAAGCAGTAAGGGTCCTGGACTTTGCCACAGTCCCGATGTGAATCAAGAATTTCACTGCCTGCGAGTAATCGGCGTATGTTTGCGGCCACTTTAATCTGCCCAGGGTGGGGCCGAATGGCGTGTATCCGCTCATCAAACGGTACCGCACTTCCTTGAAGGGCTTCCAGACTCATGGCAGCAAGCAGGTCGGCTTGCTGGCGCAGCTTTAACGCACGTTCCAGCACATAAGCGCCATAGGCAGCCATCAGTTGCGTCCCATTGATAAGAGCAAGGCCATCCTTGGCTTGCAGTGCGATCGGCTCAAGGCCAGCCTGTTGCAAAGCCTGGCGCACATCGCGTTTGCCATTCAGGTCTTCAGCCCACAGTTCGCCGCGACCAATCAGTGGCAAGCACATATGCGCGAGTGGGGCCAAATCCCCCGAAGCGCCAACGCTGCCGCGGCTGGGAATCCAGGGAACCAGATTGTGCTGCTCGAAAGCCAATAACTGATCAAAAGTGCTGCGGGATATGCCGGATTGACCCAGCCCCAGCGCATGAATTTTCAACTGCAGCATCAGCCGCGTAATCTCAGGGGGTACCGGGCTGCCTACGCCACAAGCATGACTGAGCAACAGGTTTTGTTGTAATTCC
This sequence comes from Lysobacterales bacterium, assembly GCA_041746335.1. Classification (GTDB taxonomy): domain Bacteria; phylum Pseudomonadota; class Gammaproteobacteria; order Xanthomonadales; family SZUA-36; genus JAWXBM01. The sequence continues at coordinate 2,235 of JBGTHE010000293.1, forward strand.
GAGAGCTGGTTGGGATCAATGCGCTTATTGGCCAGAACACCAAAGCCGGTATTGATACCGTAATGAGCATGGCCATCCTGCAAGGCCTGCAGGACGATTTGCCGCGAGTTATCGACGGCTAAGTGGGATTGCCGCAGATCAGCCATACTGCCGGCCAGATCGCTGTAAAGGCTCGCGACCCGAACGGGCTGATTCGCCAGCTTAAGGTTCACAGGAAGCTCAGCCATTGATCATGGGCAGATCAACGCCGCGTTGATTTGCAGTCTCGATAGCGTCGTTATAACCAGCATCAGCGTGGCGCATGACACCGGTTCCGGGGTCAGCCGTGAGAACCCGCTGCAGTCTGCGGTCAGCCATGTCTGTGCCGTCTGCTACACAGACCATTCCCGCGTGTTGCGAATAGCCTATGCCCACACCACCTCCATGATGAATGGAAACCCAGCTGGCTCCACAGGCGGTGTTCAGCATGGCGTTGAGCAAGGGCCAGTCGGCGATGGCGTCTGAACCATCCAGCATCGCTTCTGTTTCACGGTTGGGCGAAGCTACCGAACCAGTGTCCAGATGATCACGGCCAATGACCAGGGGGGCGTCTACTTTTCCTTTTTTCACCAGCCAATTGAATTTAAGGCCGGCTTCAGCGCGTTCTCCATATTCCAGCCAACAGATGCGGGCAGGCAGACCCTGGAACTGAATTTTTTCCTGGGCTTTGTGCATCCAGCGT
>JBGTHE010000294.1:0-4392 GCA_041746335.1 Lysobacterales bacterium
GCGTCATTGCGCATGAATTCAGCCATATCCTGAATGGCGACATGCGTTTGAATATTCGCTTGATGGGTGCCTTGTTCGGCATATTATTGCTGGCCATTATTGGACGGCGGGTTTTGCTGCATGGTCGTCACTTTGGCCGCAGTCGTGACAAGCACGTGGTCGCAGTTTTTGCGATCGCCTTCGGTTTGTTGATCGTGGGTTATGTCGGGCAGTTTTTTGGGCGTTGGATCAAATCAGCAGTAGCACGCCAGCGGGAATATCTGGCCGATGCCTCGGCGGTGCAATTCACCCGCGACAACCTCGGTATTGGCGGTGCCCTGAAGAAAATAGCCGTGTTCAGCGGTGGCTCTCTGCTTGCTGCTGATACGGAAGAAATCAGTCATATGTTGTTTGGCAACGGCAGGAAGATGATGCTGTTTGCCACTCATCCACCTATAGAAAAACGCATCAAGAAAGTCGATCCCGGGTTTCGGCCAGAGGAACTGGAGCAACTGAAAGCCCAGCTGATCAATCAGGAGTTAAAAAGGGTCAAAGAGCAGGAAGACTCACGGATCAAGGCTGCTGATTCAGGGACCCCCCGGAGAGGAGTTACCGACCTTTTTCTGGACCCCACTCAACTGATTGAGCAGATAGGCAAGCCGGGCTGGGAGAATATTCTGCTGGCCGCTTCAGTCAGGGCTTCAATCCCGCTGAATGTGCGCCGGGCTGCGCAGTCCACCGAATGGGCAGCGGCTGTGTTGGTTTATACCTTGCTGGATCGTGACAGTGACATCAAAGAGCAGCAGTTGTTACTGGTCACCAAGACCCTGGGTGAAAATGTTGAGTCCCAGGTACGGTCGCTGATTGATGCCGGCGGCAATCCCAGCACGGAACAGCGTTTGCCTCTGCTGGAACTGGCATTCCCGGCTTTGAAGCGTCATCCGGTGGATTACATCAGCAAGGTATTGACCGCCGTGCAGCAACTGGTAGCGCTGGACGGTCGCATCGATATCTTTGAGTACCTGCTATCGCGCGTCACGGTGCAGCACGTTTGGGAGTCCCAGAGCCCCAGCTCAGTGCGTATCGCGGGCAACAAGAGTCTATCAACTTGCATGGACCACGCACTGCGCCTGCTCTCCATTCTCGCCAGTCATGGTAATGATACCGACCTTGCAAAACAGGCTGCATTCAATGCGGGTGCGGTGGTCCTGGGTGAAACAGGCAAACAAATGTTTCAACCCGTTGATTGGCCCAGCTCGCTGGACCAAGACCTGCCAGTACTGGATCGGCTGGCCCCCGCTGAGAAGCAGAAGTTACTCGCCGCACTGGTGGCCACGGTAATGAAAGATGGCAAAGCCGTGGTGGAGGAATTGGAACTGCTGCGTGTGACCTGCGATCTGCTGCACGTGCCGCTGCCGATGTTGTCAACTCGCAAACATTGAGATCTGTTCGGTTTTTTTTGGAGGATGGGATCAGGCGGCCACAACCTCTGCGGCATACTTTTCAGCAATCATGATGGTCGGGGCGTTGGTATTGCCGCTGACCAGAGCAGGCATGATGGAAGCGTCGACCACGGCCAGACCGGATAAACCATGAACCTGAAGCTTGTGATCCACTACTGCCAAAGGATCATTACCCATTTTGCAAGTACCTATGGGGTGGTAAATGCTTTCCGCCTTGCGCCGGATGAATTCCATCAAACCCTCATCGGAGTGGACATCCCGGCCTGGCAATGCCTCCTCACTGATGATCCCGGAGAAGGCCGCCTGAGAGAATATTTCACCAGTCAGTTTCGCGCATTCCAGCATCATTTTGCGATCATATTCGCGGCTCATGTAATTGGGTTGCAGACTGGGCGCAACCGATGGATCTCTGGATTTCAGCCGGATTTCGCCCCGACTTTCAGGGCGTAAGGGGCACGCGTGTATTGTCATGCCATGGCCGGGCAGTTGGTTTCGGCCGTGATCGTCCAGTTGTGCTGGCACAAAATGCATTTGAATATCAGGCCGATCATCCGGCGCATTTCTTGAAACAATAAATCCACCCGCTTCGGCAATATTCGAACTGCCCGGGCCCCGGCGGCCAAACAGATATCGCAATCCGACAGTGACTTGGTTCAACTGGTCGTAGGTGATCGGCTGGTGAGTTTTGACCAGAGTGCTGATATCCAGGTGATCCTGCAGGTTTTGCCCAACTCCAGGTAAATCGTGACGGACACGCACACCGTGATGGTGCAAATGCTCCGCCGGTCCAATGCCGGACAGCATCAACATATGAGGTGACCCAATCGCGCCGCCCGCAAGGATGATCTGGCCGCCCTCAGCGCGCACTTCCTCACGCCGCCACCGATAGCGCACTGCTTCAGCCCGGTTCTGATGCAGCTGGATCTGCTCGACCAGGGCACCGGTGCGAACTGTCAGGTTGGGTCTGTCCATCGCTGGCCTGAGGTAGGCGACAGCGCTGCTGCAGCGCCGTCCATCACGCTGGGTTACCTGGTAATAACCAAAACCGCGCTGACGTGCGCCGTTGAAGTCGTCATTGCGTGGGTGCCCGGCTTCCACGGCGGCATGGATAAACGTGCCGCTCAGAGGATTCTTGTGGCGCAGGTTCTGCACCGATAAAGGTCCGCCCGTGCCGTGGAATTCCGAGGCGCCATTTTCCTGATCTTCGGAGCGGATGAAGTAAGGCAGCACATGGTCAAAACCCCAGCCTGGGTTTCCGGCTGCCTGCCAGTTATCGTAGTCCTTTCGATGACCCCGGCAGTAACACATGGCATTGATTGAGCTGGAGCCCCCCAGTACCCGCCCGCGCGGCCAGAACAGTCGACGACCATTCAGTTCTGCCTGGGCTTCAGTATCGAATGCCCAATTGACGCGGCTCATGCCAACCAGTTTGGAAAGTCCTGCTGGCATGTGAATAAAAGGGTGCCAGTCGCGACCGCCGGCTTCCAGTAAAAGCACCCGTGTATTCGGGTTTTCACTCAAACGGCCAGCCAGCGCACAACCTGCCGAACCGGCTCCGGCAATAATATAATCAAATTCCATACGATGGCGTACTGTGGATTGCGTGCATCATACCCGCTTACGTTGGGCGCGCAAGTTGAAAATCAGTTTCTGAATGCTATCCAGCTGCCAACACAATTGCTATACATGCAGCTGCGCCGTGCGGCAAGCGGGCTTCGAAAATGTTAACCTTGACCGCTCGCGTGGCCAGATTAATCGCGCCCGGTTATTAGGGCGGGAGAGGAAAGTCCGGCTGCTCGACTCTCCATCCACGAGGTTGATTCCGGCGTGATCCTGACCCGAATATCCCTGTCTAACCCGGTTGCTGTGGTAGTAGGCTGCCTTCTGCTGACGATTTTCGGGCTCATCTCCCTTAGTCGCCTGCCCATCCAGCTCACCCCCGAGATTGAACGGCCGGAAATTACCATTGCCACGATATGGCGAGCTTCTGCGCCCAACGAAATCGAATCGGAAATCGTCGAGCCGCAGGAGGATGTACTCCGCAGCATTCCCGGCCTGTTGAAACTGCAGTCCACGGCCAACTTTGGCAGCGGTTATGTCAATCTCCAGTTTGCTATTGGTACCGATATGAATCGCGCTCTGATTGAGGTGATGAATCGTCTGAATCAGGTCCCACGCTACCCGGTGGACGCGGAAGAGCCGGTGATCAGCGTGGGCGGCGACGGCTTTGACAAGATTGTGGCGTGGTGGGCCATTTTGCCACTGGAAGGCAACACACGTCCTATTGAGAGCTACCAGGACTTCATTGAAGACACGGTTATCACCCGGTTGGAACGCGTGCCGGGTGGGTCGCGCGTTGAATCATTCGGGGGTCGTCAGCATGAAGTCCGAATCTCCTTTGATCCTTACAAGGCAGCCAATATAGGGCTGGACCTCACGGCTGTTTCGGATGAGCTGGGCAGTAATGCAGACGTTTCTGCCGGTATCAATGAGGTGGGTCGTCGCCAGTACACCTTGCGTTTCAGTGGCAAGTACGATGTGCAATCGCTGGGTGACCTGGTGTTGCAATGGCGCGAAGGCCGACCCATTAAATTACGCGATATCGCCATCATCGAACTGGCCATGGTTGATCCATCCGGCATCCTGCACCAGAACGGGGGCTCCTCGATTGCGATCAACGCCACACCGGAATCGGGAGTCAATCTCCTGGAAGTGATGGCGGGGCTGCGTGCTGCCGTCACCGAGCTTTCCGAGAATGAACTACAGCGTGCCGGCTTGTACATTTACGGCGATTACGATGAAACCCAGTACATCATGGAATCCATCGGCATGGTCAGGAACAATCTGCTTTTGGGCATGTTGTTGGCCGTGGTGGTGCTGTGGTGGTTCTTGCGGCGTTTTCGCGCCACTCTGGTAGTTGCCCTGTCCATTCCTTTATGCATGTTCTCGG
>JBGTHE010000295.1:0-2736 GCA_041746335.1 Lysobacterales bacterium
CAGCCTGATCTGACCTTGCTGATGGATCTGCCGGTGGAGTCTGGTCTGCAGCGCATGACATCGCGTGGCGAGATCGATCGAATTGAACAGGAGTCTCTGGCGTTCTTTGAGCGGGTGAGGGCAACTTATCTGAGTCGTGCACGGCAGTTTCCTGAGCGTTTTCGGCTGATCGATGCGGCCCAGGAACTGGACTTGGTCTGGGAGGACATCAAACAGGCGTTGGCAGGCTTATCTCAATGACGCTGCCTTGGTTACAAGCTGCCTTTAAACAGTTTGGGCAGCAGCTGGCAGGCGGGCGACAGCCCCATGCCATCCTGCTGTCCGGTGCCGCTGGCCTGGGAAAACTGGAACTGGCAAGGGAAATGGCCGCTGCTTTGCTTTGTCTGCAGCCTGGCGCCGGCACCCCGGGCAGCGACCATGACTACTCGGCCTGTGGGCAATGCCGCTCCTGCCAATTATTCAGGGGCGGGGCACATCCGGATTTTCGTTACCTGACTTTTATTCCCAAAGACAAATCTGAAGAGCTGCGAACGGTGATCATTGTGGATCAGGTTCGTGAACTGATCTCCTCCATGCAGCTCACCAATGGACTCAGTCCACGTAAAGTGGCGCTGATTTATCCCGCTGAAGCGATGAATCGCAACGCCGCTAATGCCTTGCTCAAGACACTCGAAGAGCCCGCAGGTGAAGTAGTGCTGTTGCTGGTAAGCCATGATTCGTCTCGATTGTCGGCGACCATACGCAGTCGCTGCCAAGCCATCTACATTCGTTCACCGGCCCCTTCCGAGGCACTGGATTGGCTAGAGCAGACCGCCGCGGTGGACCGCCCGGCTGCTCAGTTGGCTTTGCAGGCTGCGTCAGGCAGTCCTTTGCAAGCTTTAGAACTCATGAAGCAAGGGCGAGTGAAGGAATTTCGTCAGTTGCTGGAGAGTCTGCAGCGTATCAGCAAAGATGTGGAGGCCATTGCGCCTGCATATGATCAGCTTTCCAGGCTGGAGCCTGCCGAGTTGTGGCATTGGCTGGCCCTGGCCAGTGCAGAAAAGGTGCGCGGGTCATTAGGTGTCGGGAGGGGTGCACCAACTCGCGCGACCGATGGCCCGGGAAGCCGCGAAGCGTTGCTCCGTTATGCAGACCTGCATAGTCTGGCCAATCGCAATCGACGATTGCTCAGCACTGCCGTACGTAAGGACTTTCTTCTGAGGGATTGGCTGATACAATGGGCGCTTCCGACCCGCTCGTAATTCCCTGCTGGGAATTTTTCAAGGATTGAACCAGGCATGGCACAACAAGGAATTCTTTCCCTCGCGATCAAGGACCGGCAGGCTCTCTATCGCTCGTATATGCCCTTTGTGCAGGGCGGCGGGCTGTTTGTCCCGAGTACCAAAAAATTTGAATTGGGCGACGAAGTCTTTCTGCTGTTGACGGTCATGGAATTCGAAGAACGATTGCCCATTCCAGGCAAAGTGGTTTGGATTACTCCGCAGGGGGCAGCTGGTAATCGCAAAGCTGGCATAGGGGTACAGTTCGCCGAAACCCCGGATGGGTCGCATGCCCGCACGGTCATCGAATCTCACCTGGCCACTATGATAAAAAGCAACTTAAGCACGCACACCATGTGACTTACTGGTGTTATTGGCGCCTCGCCTCTCGGCTAGTCAATATGCTGCTCAATCATCTCCAATGCCCGAAGCAACTCCTTTTCTCCCTGATAGAAATGCGGTGACAGCCTGATCGCATCATCGCGCAAAGAACAGCGCAGACCGCAGGTTTGCAAGCGGTCATAAAGTTTCTGCACTGTCTGGTGTGCTGGCCTGAAACTGACAATGCCCGAGCGACGCTCCGCTTCCTGTCTGCTGGTGATGGTGACCCCTTTAATCGCTTGCAAATGTTCCAGCAGGAAAGCGGTGTTGGCCAGAATACCCCGTTCAATCCCGGTCACACCGGCTGACAGCAAAAATTGCACACTGGCATGCATTGCTACCTGGCCCAATGTGTTGGGACTTCCTGCTTCAAATCGCCGGGCAGTACTGCTCGGCACACCTTCCCCGATGAAAGTCCAGTGGTTTTCCAGATTATGCCAGCCCAGTTGCATCAACTTCAGCCGTTCACGAGATGCAGCATGGCTGTAAAACACGGCAATGCCCTCTGGTCCCAGAAGCCACTTGTGCGCATCGGCCGCCAGAAAATCGATATGTGATGCAGTCACGTCCACCTGCAGGGCGCCGAGTTGTTGAATGGCATCCACGAAAAACAGCACTTGGTTTTGCCGACAAAACTCGCCCAATGGGTTGAGATTCAACCGAAACCCATCAGTCCATTGCACGGCGCTGACTGCCAACAATCGGGTCCGATCATCCATGGCCGAACACAAGGCCCTTTCGGCGTTTTCCGCACTGCGTATGTCCACCTCGCGGATTTCGACTCCCCTTTCAGCTTGTGCCAGCCAGGGCAGACGATTGGAGGAAAATTCATTGCAGGGGATAACGATATTGTCGCCCGCCTTCCAATCCAGACCGAAGGCAACGGTACTAATGCCCTCGCTGGTATTTTTCATCAGTTCGATATCTGCCTATGAAGGAGCATTCAGCAGACTCGCCAGGTTCCTGCTCAGCTCTTTTTCCCGGGTAATCCAGTATTTGTAGTACTCCGGGCCATGCTGGCTATTTTCATCAGCGAACTTTTCGACGGCTTTGGTGGTGCATAAAGGCCACGGAGAAATGGCTGCGTGATTGAAAT
>JBGTHE010000296.1:0-3851 GCA_041746335.1 Lysobacterales bacterium
TCCAGTTTAGTGATCATCTCGCGTCGCCCGGCCTGATCGATTTCGCAACGTAAATACTCTGCATGCTCGATGAGGCGGTCGGCATTGGCGGGATCCTCGCGCACAGACTCCAGCATTTCGAAAGCGTTGGCTCCATAGCGGCGCCAAAGGCGCTCGGTTAACCGCTCGCAGGATCTTGGATCGGTCAACTCGTCGAGCTCAAGCAGGCGTGCCTGCGCCAGAAACTGCTCCTTTACTCTGCTGTCCGGTTCGCCATACCACTGTTGACCACTTACTCGAAAACTGACGCCAAGTTCAGATACACGGCTAACAATTTCCTCACCGACATTCAGGCAGTCGGTCAACTTACCGCCGAATATACTGATGTGTTTTCGGGTGTCGCTAACCTCAATTTCGTGTTTGCGCGAAAGTTCGACCCAATTCGCCCCAGAAAAATGACCCCTGACGACCAACGGCCGCACACCGCAACGTTCGGCAATAATGTCTGCCGTAGTCAAAGGCCGTGCCAAATTGAGCATTTCGTTCGCGTTGTTGAGTATAAATTCGCGATCTTCATTAGTTACGGCGACATTCGGGTCGGATACCTCGGTATCGGTCGTGCCTATACAGGTTTTTGGCCCCATCGGTATGACGAAAAACATGCGGCCATCGCTGGCGAAAAACGTAAGAATTCGGGCGCTATCAACAATGCGGTCAACAATCAGGTGAACACCTTTTGAGAATACATGCCGGTGCGAGGTTTCCTGTTCCGCGCGTTTATTGAAGAAGTCGACCTCGGGCCCACAGGCGTTGATCAGAATGTCACAGCCAATCGCAAATTCACGCCCGTCGATTTCATCGCAAGCTGTTGTTTGCCAGTGTCCGTTGCGAAAGTTTGCGGCGGTGGCTGAAACGTAGTTTGCGGCGACCGCGCCAAAGTTCATCGCGGTGCGAACAAATGAGAAAACGAACCGCGAGTCGTTGTCATGCAGGTAGCAGTCGGAGTATTCGAATCCTCCCTGCACCGTCTCGATGCGAATTCGCTTGTCACGGCGCTGCAACGCATGACGCGACAGATAAGCAGGCGGTTTCATGGCGAAGCGACCGATAGCCCAATACAGCGCTGCGCCCATAAAGAGAAACAGAGCAGGCATGCGAAAACCGCGTTGCACCGACGTAAGGAATCGAATTTCTTTGACGGTTGACGGAAAGCTCTGCATCAGGCGGTTCCTGCTTTTACACAGCCCTGCAACCAGGCCTAACTCACCACTCTCCAGATACTTGATACCGCCCCACGCAAGATTCGATGACTGCGAACTCGAACCCCCGGCAAAGTCGCCTTTGTCGATGAGCGCGACTTTCACACCACGTGCGGCCAGCGCGGCCGCAGAGACCGCGCCATTGATGCCGCCGCCGACGATGCACACCTCGAAGTGTCGATCAATGAGCTTGGAAATATTGGCTTTACGCAGGTTCAATGACATTGCTGGTGCCGCTCCGCCCCCAAGACCTTGGACGCAAAATTCAAATCAAACTCGAAAACATTCCGCTCTTCATGATGCCGCCGGCTCACACTCCCAATCGAGCGACCGACCGACCGCCCTCTTCCACCCCGCGTACAGCTTCTCTCTCTGCGCTCTGCCCATCGCCGGGCAGAACTCGCGGTCCAGCGCCCAGTTGGCCGCGATGTCCTCCATACCCTTCCAATAGCCAACGGCCAGGCCAGCGAGATACGCCGCGCCGAGCGCGGTCGTTTCTGCGACCACGGGACGTCGGACGGTGACGTTCAGGAGGTCGGCCTGGAACTGCAGCAAGGTGGCATTGGCTGCGGCTCCCCCGTCGACTTTCAGCGTCGTCAGCGGTAAGCCCGACTCAATCTGCATCACCTCCAGTACGTCACGGGTCTGGTACGCCATGGCATCCACCGCCGCGCGTGCGATGTGGGCAATGCTGGTGTTGCGGGTCAAGCCGACGATTACGCCGCGGGCCCGCGGGTCCCAGTATGGCGCGCCCAGGCCGACAAAGGCCGGGACAAGGTAGACGCCATCAGTATCCGACACTTCCCCCATCAGACGCTCGACGTCGGCCGACGACTCAATCGCCTTGAGGCCATCGCGTAACCACTGCACCGCGGCGCCGGCCACAAACACTGAGCCTTCGAGCGCATAGGTCGTCTTGCCACCAATTTTCCAGGCGACCGTCGTCAACATGCCCCGTTCCGACGGCACCGCCTTGGCGCCGGTGTTGAGCAGCATGAAACAACCGGTGCCATAGGTGTTCTTGGCTGTCCCGGCGTCGAAACACGCCTGGCCGAAGAGCGCCGCCTGCTGATCTCCGGCGTCGCCGGCGATCGGAATCGCCTCGCCGAACAACGCAGGATCGGTGTGCCCATAGACCTCACTCGACGACTTCACCTCAGGCAGCATCGCCCGCGGCACATCGAGCAAGTCAAGCAGCTCCTCATCCCACTGTAGTGTGTGGATGTTGAACAGCATCGTGCGGCTGGCGTTGCTGACGTCGGTGACGTGGACCTGGCCGCGGGTGAGGCGCCAGATCAGGAACGTGTCGACCGTTCCGAACAGCACCTCGCCGCGGGCAGCGCGAGTGCGCAGGCCCTCGATTGAATCGAGCAGGTGTTTGATTTTGCTGCCTGAGAAGTACGCATCCACCACCAGGCCGGTCTTCTTGCGGAAGGTCGGCTCGTGGCCATCGGCCTTGAGCCGGTCGCAGATCGGCGCGGAAACGCGGCTCTGCCAGACTACGGCATTGGCGATGGGCTTGCCTGTTGCCTTGTCCCATAGCACCGTCGTCTCGCGCTGGTTAGTGACCCCAATCGCGGCGATGTCGACGGCCGTGATGCCTGCCTGGCTGATGGCGTCCTTCGCTGTTTGCAACTGCGTGGACCAGATCGCTTCGGGGTCATGCTCAACGTGACCGGGACCCGGGAAAATCTGCGGAAATTCCTGCTGCGCGATTGCGACGGCCTTGCCCGATCGATCAAACACGATCGCGCGGCTCGATGTTGTGCCCTGATCAAGGGCCAGAACAAACTGGGTCAATGGCCGGCCTCGAGTCCCAGCTTCACCTCGGTCACACTCATTCTATGCACTTCTGGAATCGGCACCTTCGATTCCTCCTGTTTGAGCATGGGAAGTGGTGTAAAACTCATCAAGTCCGAATTTCCTTAGTTTTCGCACGCACCATCTCTAACAATTTGCGACTACAATTTCTCCACCAGCCCTGAGTGCCGTTCCAGGGCGCTGAACAGTGACTGTATATCGGCGTCATTGTTGTAGAAATGCGGTGATACACGCAGATTGTTGTCACGTTCCGAAACCACAATTCCTTGCTCGCCCAGCCGCTCGACCAGCAATGGCGCATCGGTGCAGGCTAGGGCCATCAAGGCTCCATGACGATCAGCTGCGGACGGGGTTACCAGTTTCCAGCCGCGACTGTTCGATTCTGCCGCAACCAGCGAAGTGAGATGAGCCACTTGCTGATAAACCGACTCGAGACCCACACTCATCAGATATTCAATTCCGGCAATGCAGGCGTAAATGGCGCTGACGTTGGGTGTACCGGATTCAAATCGCCTCGCTGCCCGGGCCGGGTCATTGTGGTAAATGTCCATGGCATGAATATTCTGCTGGGCAAACCAGCCCGAGGTAGTTGGCACCAATGCTTCACTTTCGCTGTTACGCACAAACATGAAAGCCAATCCGGCGGTACCCAGCAAATATTTCAGGCAGCCACCTGCGATGTAGTCGGCACCCAGCTCTGGAGCAGAAAGCGGTAAAGAGCCAATGGCCTGGTAGCCATCTACCAGCACCTTTGCGCCGCGTTCGTGGGCGCGTTGAATAATAGGTGCTAAT
>JBGTHE010000297.1:0-3266 GCA_041746335.1 Lysobacterales bacterium
ACAAAGTGGCCTGTGGGCCGCGCAACACTTCTACACGCTCGACATCCCGCAGCACAAAATTGGCATACATGGGTGTATCGCCAACGTAGACCGATACCGTCGGGGCAGACAGAAAGGTGCGGTCGGTGCTGTTGGGGTCGATATTGATGCCGCGAATCATGATGTTGGCATTGGTTTCAGCTGCACGGCCTCCACCATCGGCCACCGTGACGCCGGGAATATCCCGCATCAACTCCGTGGCATCCAGTATGCCGGCCTGATCGATGTAATCGCCACTGACTGCCGAGATATTGAACGGCACATCCTGCAATGACATGGAACGCCGTGTTGCCGTTACCATGACTTCCTCCATCAGCAGGCCATCAGCCGCCTCGCCGGCCTGATCCTGCGCGAAAGCCAGCGGCGCGCAGAGGCTGGAAACCAGAGCGGCATGGATGGCGATGGTCAGTGCTTTTTTGCTGGTCTTGTAATTCGTGTTCACCTGGCGTGCAGAGTTCATGTGCTGACTCCATTTATGGTTTGAGTTTCTGATGGGCCGCGGCATTCATCGAGGATGCCGACAAGCCTCTGTCCCGCTTTGTAAATTAACCAAAATAGCCCGCTGCCCGTAGGGCCAGATTGTGGCTGTGCTTGAGTCCAGCCCGGAGTTATTGGGTATTTCGCCAAGTCGGTCATTTCCTGCGCTTGGTCGTGTTGCTACTCTCGGGCATCTGCAAGGCACCGAGTTTTTTGAATGCTCCTGGTCCCGCACCTGGCTGATAAACCGGGTAAGTGACTGATGCGTCGCGGAAGCTTTTGAGCGTTTGAATCAGGCCATGCATACCGCGATCACGAGTGCGCTGGACGTGCTCAAAGTCCAGCTCTACCGTGATGATTTCGCGGGTTGAAGGAGACTGGTGTATGACTCCACCGTCTGGCCCCACGACAATGGATTGACCATTACCGAGGCGGCCAGCATTATTGATATTAATGAAATAAAGCTGATTGCAGGCGGCTGTTGCCTTGGCAATGGCCAACTCGACATGGCGATCTATGGTGTTGGTAAGAGTGGGTACGATGATGGCTTCGGCGCCCATCCAGGCCAGCTGTCTGGCCATTTCCGGGTACCACATATCGAAGCAGATCATCAGGCCGATTCTACCCACGCCCGGCACATCAAAAACCACGAAGTCGTCGCCGCGGGTTACGCCTTTTTCATAAGGATGGAAGGGGTAGCGCTTGGAGTAACGGGCCACCACTTTGCCCGCCGGGTTGATCACGGGGGCAGTGTTGTAGACCTTGCCCTTGCGTCTTTCGAACAGGGAGCCAGGGATCAACCAGACATTATTGCGTCGCGCCGCCTCACGAAAACAGTTTTCGACTTCACCGGGAACTTCCACTGCCAGTTCGGGGTTGGCCCCATAAGTACAAAGCTCGGGCAGCACTACCATCTGTATCCAGGGAAAGCGTTTTTTGACTGCGTCGATTTCCTGCTTAAGGGTGGACAGGTTGTCTTCGGCGCATAGTTCCAGTTGCAATCCGGCGATGGCCAGGTGGCTCATACCCATGTTCTCGTTCAGTAATTCAGAAGTTGCAGGCGAAGACCTGCAGTGATGATGCACAGCTTAGGTGCAGCGCCCGGCGGGATGTAGAACCAGTTGCTGTTGTCTTATGAGTCCAGTTGTTGCACCGGTTGCTGGCGAGGGGGTTCGAGTACGCCGGAATCAACCAGCCGCAGACTGCCAGGCCGCCACCAGTTGATCTGGTTGCGCTTGACCGTGACCAGCAACTTGCTGGTTTCACCGTAACCCCATTGCTGCCATTGGCGGCAGTAAAGATTTTCTTCCAGCCACCAGCGACCCACATCGCAATCTTCGTTGGCGTGGCCAGAGCGGCCCGTCATGCGGCCGTCTTCATGCAGTTCGATGGTGCAAGGGTCTCCGTAAAAAGTCTTGTAATGAATGGTAGCTCCGGGCAGCAGGTTGGCCAGCTGTTGGCCACTCATAAGCGGGTCTTCAGCTTTCAAGCGCTTGATTCGATCGCCGGAAAGCTCAAGTATGAGCTGCGTCAGCTGCCTCACGCCCTCGCGTATCTGATCTTCTGGGATACTGGTCACGCCCATGCGGAAGAAGTTTCGGGGTTGCCGGTGGCCGCCGTAAAAATGTGAGTCGGGTTCTATGAGAATGCCGCGGCGTGCTGCCTCGCCGACCAGGTTTGCCACCTTTATGAGCTCGGGGCATTCCACCCACAGTGCCGTGCCGCCGGAAGTGGGTAGTGTGATTTCGGAGCCGCGCAGGTGGTGATTCAGTGCCTGGCGCAAAGCATCCCAGCGTTGACCCAGCACCCGATGCAGTCGTGCCATGGACGCATCGTAGTGGCCCAAAGATAAAAACAATGCAGCGGTACGCTGGGTCAGCAGGCTGGGTCGGCCGATCACCATTTGCCGCAATTTACGGGCTTCGCGTATCAATTCAGGAGCAGCCACGATAAAGCCGATGCGCAGGCCCGGCGACAGCATCTTGGGCAGTCCCGACACGTAAATAATCCGATTGTCGTCATTCATGCTGCGCAGGGCGGGTTGTGGGTGACCGAGGTAATTGTGCTCATGCTCGAAATCATCTTCGATGATGATCTGGTCATGCTCGCTGGCCTGCTTCAGCAGGGCCAGACGCCTCTGGCTGTGCATGGTAACCGCAGTAGGCACCTGGTGACTCGGTGTGAGGTAGATGACTTCCGCAGCCTGCAGTGCTGCAGTGATGACCATACCGTTTTCGTCTACTGGCTGGTATAGCACCTCAGCTTCGCTTTGTTGCAGAAGCTGTCGCATCTGCGGATTGCCTGGATCTTCCATGGCGACTTTGACGCCGGGACCTGCGAGCAACTGCGCCAGCAAATACAAGGCATTCTGTTCACCACTGGTGATCAGGATCTGGTCGGCTGCCGCGCTGATACCGCGTCTCGGCAACATTTTAGTGCGGATTTCTTCAATAAGCGCGGGATCATCTGCATTGCCCTCAGTCACCGAACCGTCGTTGACCACCCGGCTGCCCAGTGCCATACGGTTGGCTTCGCGCCATTGCGCTGTTGGGTAAAGTGAGGAATCGAAATACCCATCAATGAAAGGGAAGGGATGTCGTTGCCAATGCGCGGGTACCTGGAACTGTGGCGGCGCCTGCAGCTTCAGGCGTATCCGCCGTCGCCATGAGCTGTCCATTTCGGCATGTGCGGATGAGGAGCCGAAATAGCCCACGCGGCCCTCCAGTATGGATTTGTTGACGAACAGGCCG
>JBGTHE010000298.1:0-3917 GCA_041746335.1 Lysobacterales bacterium
GGTTCAAACCCGGCTCGCAGACAAAGCGGACCTGGACCTGTGAACGAGCGTAACGACAGGCGTTCACCAGCATATTGCTCAAGGCCAGCTCCATCAGGTAGGGGTCGAAGCTGGCGTATTCCGGTTCCGCTTGCTGGTTGATCTGGAGTCCTGAAGGCAATACGCGAAATTTGCTCACAACCTGCTCTAACCAGGCATCAATTGGAGTCAGCTGCGGCGAGATCTCCACTTCGGAGTGATCCAGGCGCGCGTAGTCAAGCATGGCCGTTATTAACTGGTCTATTTCTGCCACGTCCTGGTTGATGGAGAGCAGTTCTTCGGAATGCTGCTCCTGATTGCCCATCATGGCCATGGCAAATTTGATGCGGGCCAAAGGCGTCCGCATTTCATGCGAAAGCGCGCCCGTCAGTTCTTTCTGGCCCAGGATCAGCTTGCGAATGCGGCCAGCCATTTCGTCGAAACTGGCAGCCAGATCGCGCAGGCTGGTCGCCCGTTGCGAGGTGTTGATGGGTTGGCGGTAATCGGCAGCGAAGTTACGGGCGGATTCCGTCAGCAGATTCAGGTCGCGCACCAATGGCCACAACCATAAGCCAATGAACACAAAAATGGACAGGTAAAACAAAGGCGGTATCAGGAACAACAAAACGTTTTCGTGGCCGGCTTGCTGATCAAGCGGGCCAATCTGCAGAATCGAATCCAGTAGCGGGGATTCCCGCAAATAGACCGCCCGACCAGCATCATCAAAAACTTCCTGAGTGAGGTGCTGCGTCCCTGTCAGTGAACTTGTCCCTGGCCCTGTCGGCGACCCACTCTGTGACTCCGCCTGCTGCACCACATGATCGATGGGGAACAGGCGCACCGGAAAACCCAGCTGAAGTTCGAGTTCGCTCACAGCCGAGGGCCATTGATCGGCCGGCAGCATGCTGAGCCGGGATTCGATCAGGGTCAGGTTGCCAACGATCCATTGCAAGGGAAGATCGGGCGCGGGTTTCTGCAATTGCTGGAAGCCGAAATCCAGCACGCTGGCGATGACGATCAAACCACCGACGATCAGCAGGTAAGAGCGAAACAGCAGGTGACGGTTCTGCTGTAACGTGGGCCATTTCACTGCGGCCATCTCACTGCGTCGTGCCCCAGGCATCCGGTACCAGCAAGTAACCTTTGCCCCAGACGGTTTTGATGCGCGTGGGCGTCAAGGCATTGTCATCGAGCTTTTTGCGCAGTTTGGAAATGCGACCGTCGATCGAACGGTCGAGACCGTCATAATCAATGCCCCGGATCCGCCTGAACAGCATGTCGCGGCTGAAAATAGTGCCCGGGCTACGGGCCAGAACCAGTAACAGTTCGAATTCCTGGGTGGTCAGTAAGCGCTCACTTCCATCCAGCCAGACCCGGTGCGAAGCCTCGCTGATGCGCAAGCCTCCCAACACAATTTCAGCGGTATTCGCCGGCACTTCCTGCGCCTGCTCGAGACGCCGCAGCAGGGCGCGGATGCGGGCCAACAGCACCATGGGCTCAACCGGTTTGGAAACAAAGTCATCGGCACCCGCTTCCAGACCAATCACCTGGTCGATATCGGAATCCTTGGCGGTAAAAATCAGGATCGGGCCGGTGAAAATCTGACGCAATTCGCGACAGATACTCAAACCGTCTTTACCCGGCAGCATCCAGTCGAGCAGGACAATCCGCGGCTGTTCGCGCTGGAAACTGGCAATGGCCTTGTCACCGTCCGACTCGATTACAACCGTGAGACCGTTCTGCTGAAGATAGCGGGCGGTCAGGTCCGCCAGGCGGTGGTCGTCTTCGACCAACAGTAAGTCCACCGCTTCACGGCTCACCCTGCACCTCTCGGCAACGCCTGATGCCTGTAACAGGTGGTCACAATATGCTCCAGGCATGACGGCTGCGTCGGCTGCGTCGCCGGTCCGAGTTATCGATGGTCATCAATTCAACTGTGGCCTCGGCCAGCGGTTGTGTTTCGCCATCGCGCGTGAGCTGGTATCTGAAACTCTCCCGCACAACGCGCGATTCATCGAACTCGCCCGATGACTCCTGAACCCAACAATTGAGTGGGGCCAGGCTGACATTGTCCCCCAGGCAGTAGTCATTCCTGTGGCCACTTTCCCACTCCACCACAAAGGTCATCACGCAATCCGGCTGACGCTCATCGGTGATGCACAACACTGGCTTTACCCGCAGGGATACCGGTGAATCGTTGCTTGCAATGGCTGGCGGCTCTGCCGCATGAATGCCACCCCAAAGCACGTTGCTCAATAGCGTGCAGAGCAAAACGCCCGGGGTTACCAGCCATGCAGTCAGTGGAGTTCTCACGTCAGTAATTGTATTTCAAACCCGCGAATGCACCGTACACAGATTTTTCATCCACCAGGGGGCTTTGGGCAGCCTCGTGATTCAGCCTTTCGTACTCGACCACAAACAGGGATGACCACTTTCGGGTCAATTGGTAACTCATTTTGAATCGGGTGAAATAATTCATTCCTGAGCCCGCTTCGTAAACAGGAAAGACCAGACTGGACTCATCCGCTGTAACGCCCCAATAATAATTATTGAGCTTTTGGCTCTTCCAGCTCACTCCTGCAGAGGGCTCGTAAAACCAGCGCTGGTTGCGGAACAGGTAGCTGTATTCCGCAAACAGTTCGCGACCCTTGTGGGTACGGCTCACATCCTGGAATGCGCCTGCCTGCAGATAACCCCAAGCACCATCAGCCAGTAACTCCACACCCGCTTCTATCGCATAGTCGCGATCTGGTATCTCGGCTTGCAGCACCACCGGTTGACCCACACTGTTGTCCAAAGAAATGAACTGCGTGTTGGTTTTACTGAAAAATACCCGGTCGCTGTTGATCCGCCCGACCAGGTTGAAGGTGAAAAGCTCATTCTCCGAGAGGGTATACCCAACATCACCATTGTCGAAAAAAAAGCGTTCGCCAAACCAGGCGATGTCCAGATCAACAACCACCGTGATGTTGTCGGAAAACTTCAGCGGGTTGGTGCGTTGACCGTAGCCCAGCGCCACGCCCAGGCGCCAGGGTGACTCGGCTTCCGGCTCGTGTTCAGTTGAGTCCCCGGCTATAGCGGGGCCGCCAGAAAGCAGCCACGCAAACATCACAAGGATGAGCCTGAGTGAAGGTTTTTCCACACGTGCGAAAGCCGTCGATTTCGGACAGATTGAATGCATGGCTGATGATGACAAAAATCTGCCAATAGCATTGACGCAGGCTGTATCGAATTTGTGAAAAAGTGTCGATACCGGCACTTTCAGAGCACCAAAACTCACCTCATCTGAATCCTTGCCATGCACAAGCTCAAGCGCGTGATTCTCCTTCGGGAACACTTGAAAAATCAATGTCCTGCACGCCCGAACGTGCCTGAAAAACTCGCCGGTAGTTTCAGCAAACATCCAGTAACACCGTTGCACTTGGGTTTTTGGTGCGCGCTAGCCGAATACGGAAAGTCACAAACCCCACGAAGTTTCGATACAGACCCGGCTGCATGGTCGGGCTTAGGCTTCTCCACGCACTTCTGAGATTGCTTAACGTGTGGAGATTTACCCGAATGTTGATAAGAAATTTGCATTACTTCCGTAGCTTCATCGTCAGTCTGTTGCTTCTCATACCTTGCTCCTTGGCGACAGCCGCCGGGCAGGATAGTCCCTGGTATCTGGAGGCTGCGGTCAATTATGCCGACCTGTCGGCCAATCTGTCCGGCTTTGAACTGTATGACAATGATACGGGCTGGTCACTGGGCCTTGGTCACGCGTTCAATCCGTATGTTTCCTTGCAAGCCACCTACCACGATCTGGGCAGCGACTACCGGGTCGACGACTGTCCCCGTGGTTATATCTGCCTCGTGGAAAACGTTGATCAGGTAGACGTTACAGGGATCTCGGTGTCGGC
>JBGTHE010000299.1:0-3649 GCA_041746335.1 Lysobacterales bacterium
TCGATTACTGGGCCCGGCGAGGGCCCGGGGAAACCATGGACCCTTCGCGTGGCAAGCTGGCCGGAGCTTACGCAGAGTGGACTCGCCGATTGCGGCAATACCTCATTACCCTGCGCGCCCATGCCGTGGAAGTAGTATTTCATCTCCACGACCAGGCACAGCAAGCCGTGGACGCTGACTATTTTGTGGAATCGGCTGCAAAAAAATCCCTGGAAAGCGATGCCAGCGTCACTGAACACAGCTTTGCCGAGCTGGGTACCGTATGCATCAGCCATGCGCGCGATGGTGTTCTGCAACATTATTATCCTTTGGCGCCCCAGGGCATCAATGAAATCCATGCCGCCCTTCGGAAAAGCGGCCTGGCCGAAGGTACCGTGGCTTTTCCCGGAAGCATTCTTTATGACGAGAATTCACGGAGCCTGATGGCCGAATCCATACGTGGACCAAAATGGCACTAGATGGCTTGCATCGCTTTGCTACACGGCCCATTATTGCCAGCGAGGAGATCACCATCGATTAAGGATGGGATGAACCTTGATACGCGCTCAGAATAGCCACATATTCAAGGCCATGCATTCAATCAATCGTGGAGTTTCGTTATGAGTCTGGATCCAGCCGTACATGACCGGATCGACAAGCTGGTCAAGACCAGCCAGGTCATGTTGTTCATGAAGGGAACGCCGCAGCAGCCGATGTGCGGCTTCTCAGCCCGCACCGTTGCAGCGCTGGACAGCGTGTTGCCGGATTATTCCTCGTTCAATGTGCTGGAAGACGAACAGATTCGCGAAGGCATCAAGGCTTATGGAAATTGGCCAACCATTCCGCAGTTGTACATCAATGGTGAGCTGGTGGGTGGTTGTGACATCGTCATTTCCATGCTCAATTCCGGCGAACTGCACCAGCAGCTGGGAATGTCTGCGCCCGACCGAAGCCCACCCGAAATTACCCTGACTGATCTGGCAGCGGAGCGCATTCAGCAGGCCATGCAGGGGCATGACGGAATGGCGCTGCATTTCGCAGTCGATTCTGGCTGGGACTCGCAGTTCAACCTGGGCCCTTTGCAGGGCGGTGAAATCATCACGAACGCCAATGGTATTGCGATCGCCATGGACATCGCTACCGCGCAGCGCGCCCGGGGCGCAATCATTGACTGGGTGAAGGTGATGACCGGAGAGGGCTTATCCGTCACCCTGCCCGGCGCTCCGCCACCCGTGAAAACGCTTAGCGTGACCGAGCTGGCTGAACGGCTGAAGTCCGCGAGCATCATGCTGATCGACGTGCGCGCTGCTGAGGACAGATCCAAAGCCCATATCGCAGCAGCCCAGCCCTTGAATGATGAGCTGGTTAAGAAACTGAACACACTGCCAAAAGATACCGACCTCGCCTTTATCTGCCATCACGGCAATTCAAGTCTTGGCGCGGCAGAACACTTCCGCAAACAGGGCTTTTCCAGTGTTTACAACATTAAAGGGGGGATGGATGCCTGGTCGCTGGAAGTCGACAGCAGCATTCCCCGTTACTGAAATATCCGAAGGGTACGCGCGCTGAGTGCAGGGTAAGTCTTGTATGACGACAGGCCAGCCTTTCCTTGTGCGTATCTGCCACCTGCAAAACCGCCGCACTGGGGAACTCAGGTCTTTACCTGATGGTGCTTAATTAGAATCACTGAACACGGCGGGGACACACCTTGGCGAAAAATCGGTTCGCTTGAGTCCTTCTGTGGAGCCCGACATATCATATGGAGAATTCTGCAACCACCGGTGCGTGATCTGAGGGGCGTTCTTGCCGGCGCGGTTCGAGGTCGACATAGCTGGCCTTGCACTTTTGCGCCAGTGAAGGCGAAGCCAGCAGCAGGTCAATTCGCAGTCCCCGTTTGCGCCGGAAGGCATTCATCCGGTAATCCCACCAGCTGAAAATCTGTTCTTCCTGCTCAAACAAGCGGAATGTGTCGCTCAGCCCAAGAGCACACAACTCCTGAAGCGCTTTACGTTCGGGTTCACTGCAAAGGATTTTGCCGCGCCAGGCTTCGGGGTCGTGCACGTCGCGGTCGTCCGGTGCAATGTTGAAATCACCCAACACGATCACCTGCTCGTGCTGTTGCAATTCCAGCGCCAGCCAGGTTCTGACTTTCTGTAACCAGTCCAGTTTGTAGTCGTATTTCTCAGAACCCACTTCGCTGCCGTTAACCACGTACAGGTCAATCACCCGCACATCTCCAACTGCAGTGGGAACCGTGATTGCCAGAATGCGACGTTGCGGATCAGACAGGGTGGGAATATCGGTGACGATGTCACGTCCAGGCTCGCGGCTCAGGACTGCTACGCCGTTATAAGTGGGTTGGCCAGAAAATGCGCAGTGATAACCCGCCGCCTGCAATTGCTCCAGCGGAAATTTCTCATTTGTCAGCTTGGTTTCCTGCAGGGCGAGGATGTCGGGTTGAGCCTCGGCCGTCCAGGCCAGCACGTGGGGCATGCGAACGTTCAGCGAGTTGACATTCCAGGAGGCGATTTTCAGCATTCTGAGATTCCTTTCGACATTTTCACGGGGTACTTCTTGAGGGCATTGGTAGCGGCGCTGATTGATTCTGAGCGGGCCAGCACCGCAAGCTAACCTACTCCAGGCCGTAGCTGCGCAACAAGGGCCCCTGTTCCGGAGCTCTGCCGCGAAAGGCGATAAAAGAATCCATGGCCGGACGGGACGACCCTACCGAAAAGATTTCCTTTCGCAGGGCAGTACCCGCTTCGGGTGAATAGGCTCCGGATTCCAATATCCGTTCCCATGCATCCGCCGCCAGTTGCTCCGCCCACAAGTAGCTGTAGTAACCCGCTGAATAGCCACCACCAAAAATATGACTGAAACTGTTTAGGAAGCGATTCCAGGCAGGAACCTGCAGCAGCCCGAATTGCTCACGCACCTGCTGCATCAGCGCCAGTGGGTCCTGTGGATTGGCTGGATCGTATTCCACATGCAGGCGAAAATCGCCCAGGGCAAGTTCCAATTGACGCATCAGAACGGTGGCTTTCTGAAAGTTTCGCGAACGCAGCAAGCGCTGCTTCAGGTCCGCCGGCAGGGGTTGACCCGTCACATAGTGGCGTGCAAAGCCATCCAGCAAATGCTCCTCCCAACACCAGTTTTCGAGCAGCTGGCTGGGTAGTTCCACCGCATCCCATTCCACGTTGTTAATGCCGTTGATCTGAGGCCAATCCACTTCGGTCAGCATGTGGTGCAGGCAATGTCCAAACTCATGAAACAGGGTTTCCACATCGTGATGAGTCAGTAAACTCGGATGATTGTCCTGCGGCGGTGGGAAATTGCAGTTCAGAAATGCCACCGGAATCTGCACGCCAGTCGCTGTGACCCGGCGAGAACGGCAAGTATCCATCCAGGCTCCAGCACGCTTGGCCTTGCGGGTAAACATATCCACATACAATCCCGCCACACGCTCTCCTGCTCCATCATGGATCCAGTAAAAACGGACGCCCGGATGCCAGACTTCCACAGTCTGGTCCTGTAGCAAACTGATGCTGAAAACCTGTTTGGCTGCATGAATAAGGGCACTGAACATGGATTCCAGCGGAAAATAGGGCTTCAGTATTTCATCCGACAGGTGCAGCTCCACAGTACGGTAGCGTTCTGACCAAAAGGCCAG
>JBGTHE010000300.1:0-2861 GCA_041746335.1 Lysobacterales bacterium
GTCGGCCTGCAGCTCCAGACGAACTGACCATTCATTGAAATCTGGCTGTCCTCGTCTGGCTTGTACTTCACCAGAAATACCCATCAGATTCTGCACGTGATGCCCCACTTCATGAGCAATCACATATGCCTGGGCGAAATCGCCCGGTGCATTGAAGGCCTTCGCCAGCTCGTCATAGAAACCGAGGTCAATGTAAATGCCTTTGTCGGGGGGACAATAGAAAGGACCCATCGCTGCTTCGCCCATACCGCAAGCGGTGTTCACTCGGCCTTTGAAGATGGTCAGTTTGGGTTCTTCGTACTGCCTTCCATGTTTGCGGAATTCGGCATTCCACACATCCTCGGTGTCGGCCAGCACCACGGTGACGAAATCAAAGCGTTCCTGTTCTTCAGCGGTAGGCTGGTAATCCACTTCAGTGACGGTGGGCTTGCCGCCGGTCAGCTGGGCAGGATCGAGCAGGCCAAATTGCCATGCGAGAAAGCCGAGAACCAGCAATACCAGAATGCCCTTGAAGCCAAAGGTCCGGCCGACCAGATTGATCAACATGCCAGCGCCACCACCGGCGGCGCCAGCAGATACCTGACGGCCCCGGGCGTCTTCTACATTTTTGCTGCCGCGTCTACCTTTCCATTGCATATGAGCATCCTCGACCAATTGGGATAATT
The DNA here is from genome assembly GCA_041746335.1 of Lysobacterales bacterium. GTDB lineage: Bacteria > Pseudomonadota > Gammaproteobacteria > Xanthomonadales > SZUA-36 > JAWXBM01. The sequence goes on from JBGTHE010000300.1 coordinate 666, forward strand.
CAGGGATGACTTAATCAAGGCATCCAGTCGTCCAGCGTAGTATATGGATGATACTATCCGGTCATGAAAATTGTAGCTATCAGGTCATGCCCTGTTTTGGTGACGTGTTTTGTCCTGTTTGCGCAGCCTTTTGTACAAGCAGACGGACCTGGCACGCTGCCACACGGATTCGATGCGGGATGGAAAGGTCAGAAAACCTGCACGGTTCTATATGAAACAACCTCAGTGCGGGTGGGGCAGTGCAGTTTTGCTCCCGGAATTGGCCATGAGAAGCATTACCATAATCCCCATTTTGGTTTTGTTCTGGAGGGCTCGACCATGCGCATAAAAGATCAAACTGGTGAGCATGAGGTGGTTACGGAAACGGGCACCACCTGGTCAACGGATAGCATTACTGTTCATGAAGCCATCAACAGCGGATCGACCACGGCCCGTTACCTGATCGTCGAACCTCGCCCAGAACCAGCGCCTCAATGATCCGGGGCAATGCTCGTTCACGAGTCTGTCCCCTGATCGGTACCAAGCTTCCACTTGCCTCCGCAATTTGATCACTCGATTGCATCCTGGGACTCACAAGAATCCTGTCGCCACTAAAGTTGTGTTGCGGGCTGCCGGTTGCCTGATTGCTCTTACCTGTGTAGCCATGTTGCTGTTTCCGGAACCAGTCAGCCAGGCCATCAGTGCCGCCACAGCCGCAGCCATGTTGTGGCTGGATACACCCATACTTTGGTTTACCACCGCTATTTTGCTGATATGTCTGCTGCTGGCCGCCAGTCCCTGGGGCAAGCTCCGCTTAGGTACTGCCGGAGAAGTGCCTGAATTTGGCACGGCATCCTGGCTGGCCATGTTGTTTGCTGCCGGCATGGGCTCGGGCCTGGTGTTTTGGGGTGTCTCGGAACCATTGACGCACCTGGTCATTCCACCTCCGGGCTCGCCTTCGGAAGCCAACGGTCAAGGCATGGCTTTTGCCGCCACCTACTTCCATTGGGGACTGCACGCCTGGGCTATTTATGCGATGGCTGGTCTTGCCATCGCCTGGTTCAGTTACCGGCATGGTGCTGCGGAGTCGCCCTCCGGCGCATTACGCTGTGGCTTGGAAGGGCTGCTTCCACCCTCGGGGTTGCAAAAGCTTGGTGAACTGGCAGATATCCTTGCCATCATGGCAGTGGTGTTCGGTGTTGCGGCGGCTCTGGCAAACGGCACCCTGTTGCTGCATGAAGGCCTGGGCAAAGCGAGTCATTCGAATTCAAACCCCTCGGCAGCTTACGGCATTATCCTGTTGGCCATGGGCCTGGCGTTTCTCGCTTCCGCCAGCAGTGGTTTACGCCGCGGTATACGGTGGCTCAGCAACGGCAATATGCTGCTGGCAGGTTTGCTCATGCTATTGGTATTTTTCAATGCCGATCAAGGCGCCATATTGCAGGCTCTAGGACAGGGCAGCGCGCAATATCTGAAAATACTGGGCAGCTGGTCTTTTCGGGTACAGGAGGTCGCGGGTGATCGCTCCTGGGCCCATGGATGGACTATTACCTATCTGTTGTGGTGGATCGCCTGGGCGCCATTTGTCGGCGTTTTTATCGCTCGAATCAGCCGTGGCCGTAGTATCCGTAGCTTTCTGCTGGGTGTGTTGATGGTGCCCGTTTTGTTTTCCCTGGTCTGGTTTGCCATCCTCGGTGGCGGCGCCATGGCGTGGGATGCAGAGCACCAGGGCCAGCTGGCGCAGCTGGTGCAAACCGATTACACCGCTCCCGTGTTCGCCTGGTTTGAAGGGTTTCCCCCCCACACATCCGTTGTGGGTGTGGTGATGACCTGGATGGTCTGTTTACTGTTGTTCATTTTTCTGGTCACCAGTGCCGATTCGGCGGCTTACGTCCTGGGTATGTTGGGCACAGGGGGGAATCCCAACCCTGGCCGCAGTGCTATTTTTGTGTGGGGTGGCCTGACTGTGCTGCTCGCAGCGGGTTTGTTGGCCCTTAATTCGGCCGACGTGAACAAGGCGGTGGCCGTTGTCGGTGCCATTCCCTATGCGTTTTTACTGGCCCTGCAGGTATTCGCCTTTTTACGCAGTCTTGCATTCGAACTGAGCGCTAAAAATCTCATAAAAGGCCAGCCTGCGGCAAGTTCCGTCCCGCTGGTCAAAAATGGGAGGAAAAAGCGACAGAAGTCTTAAAATTGCAACAAAGGGCCATTGATAAC
>JBGTHE010000301.1:0-2342 GCA_041746335.1 Lysobacterales bacterium
CCTTGTGATTCCAGACGCTGATGGACAGGACATCCGCGGGGCCAATCCGGTAATCCATAACCCCGTTTCCGTGCGTAAGCCCATCGCCATGCCTGTTCGAATCATCGGTTCCGAGGCCCTTACTTGCACATCCGCTGATCACCAGCAAAGCTGCCGCGATCAGGATCATTTGAAAATTTGTGTTCATGATGTTCATGTCCGTATTCATGGTTAGGCTCGGTGCAACGATCGTTCGAAGAGAAAGGCGAAGCCAGAGCGGAGCTAAGGGGCGACGCGCGGCTCGCGTCGGGGGTAGGTGAATCTCACCCCCAACTGGATAACGTTGCGGGAAACGTCAATCGATTCGCCGAGCGCAACGTTGACGTCCTGGTAGTTGAAGTCGTACGAAGCGGTCAGAAACACCGCTTCATTGACTTTGTAAACAGCGCCCAAACCGAGGTTGTAGATGTCCACGGATGAATCCGGCTGATCCAGCCTGGCGTACCCGGGTGTGACTTGTACATCCAGTCGGGTTCCGAAGCGGCGGGAAATCGAGGCGTAGAGCGCTTGAAGATCCAGTTTTGTGGGTTCCCCGAGCAGTGTTGATTCATCGCGTTGGTATTCCACCCGCACTGCGCCCTCGTCGAACTTGTGCTGGAAGGAGATGAGCACAAAAGGATCGACGGAACCATCATTAAAGCGCGGTCCGGCCCGTGCGACTACGCGCGAACGCGCATTGAACTGGTGTGTCAGGCCTATCCAGGGCGTATTGGATTCCTGTGTGGCTCCCCTCGTCACCGAGGGTTCAAGCTCTCCCTCCCCGAACTCATCAAATCGGTATTGCCGGTACAAGTATCCATAGCTCAACGAATTCACCTCGGAAAGCCGCTGATCGAACCACAGTTCCAGTGCACTCGTATCGCTTTCGCCGACGTCCACCAGCTCCTCATCGGTCCAGGTGGCGGCCAAGGATCCCGTGACGAGAGACGTCAGCCGGTAACTAGCTTCTGAATGAAGCAGGATGCGCTCTGCTTCGGCCCGTTCCAGCAGCAAGCCTGGAATGCTGCCACCCGGGATGAGGCTGAGATCCAGCGGCGTATCGGTTTTTGTGTAATCCGCCAGGGCGCTGAGACTGAGTCGCTCGGTGGGCAGGTATTCAACAGCCAGGTCGCCAAACTGGCGGACATTGGAAGAGTTCAGGTCGGATTCGCTGGCATAAGCTTCGGCATCGAAACGGTAGTTGCCGTTCCAGGACAAAGTTTCGCTTTCGTAACCTACTTCAAGAGCTGGACTGACCCGAGTGATAAAGTCAGATTGCTCGTCTTCGATGGCGTAAAACAAATTGTCGTCATACACCTCGGTGATAGTCACCTCGGGAATGGCGTAGAGGCCGGGTGTGGCGCAACCCGTGGCATGGGCAGCCATGACCGTGGCCATGGCCACCGCCAGCAACTTTCTTTCAGGGAACTCAGATGGGTTCGACATCGGCGCAATTCACTTTGACGGCTACGCTTCTCTGCAACAGGCCTACGGAGATAACAAGCAGTCCTTTGGCCAGCTCAGTTCGCACCAGGATTCCCTGCGCATGGGTGAGCATTCCCCGGATTATCCGCACGCGGGATCCAACCTTAAGATAGGGATACGGCAACATGGCTTCATGACTCTCTTCCGCCTTCTTGATCGACGCCAGTTCTTCATCGGGAACCCGAGCAAGGCGGTCCCAACGCGAACCCAGAATATGAACCAGCCCCCTGGTATTGCTGATGTCAAGAAAGGCTGCCTTGTCGATCCGGTGCCGCAGAAACAGGTAGCCCTTGAACATCGGGACGCGACGGATCGGCAGCTTGCGGGCGCGGGTGCTACCCAATGTCCATTGGTCATTCATGGGCAGAAAAACCTCGTAGTCCTTTGCCGCGAGCTGTTCTTTGACGAGCTGCTCTGAGTTGCTGCGCGTCCATAAGACATGCCATCCAAGCGGCGTCTCCGCTTCATCGGTCAGGGACGAGGATATATCGTCCTGGTAGTAGTTCTGGCTTGATTGCATTTTTGCGTACATAGCTTCGCCCTTTCGGCCCCATTTCTATTGGAACCAACATGTGTTTGTGCTGCTTCGGTCACGTAACCGCACTGGCAAGTCAATCTACGGTAACGCTCTTTGCCAAATTTCTTGGTTGGTCAATTTCACAACCCCGCCGTGCGGCGATGTGATAGGCCAACAACTGCAGTGGCACCGCCATCAGGATCGGCATTAGCAATTCCGTCGTCGATGGCAGGTAAAAAACATTTTCTACAATTGAACCAATCTTCCCGTCGCCTTCGCTGGCCATGACGACCATCGCCCCGTCGCGCGCCTTGACTTCCTG
>JBGTHE010000302.1:0-2289 GCA_041746335.1 Lysobacterales bacterium
AAAGAATGGATAGAGCGTTTCAATCAAGGCGACGCGGCGGGCCTGGCCGCGCTGTATGCGCCGGAAGCCATCAATGACCAGGTGGTTTTCTCTCAACCATTGACGAGTCGCGAAGCCATCCGCAGTATGTTTGAGCTGGAATTTTCGCGTGCCACTATGGTGTGTATCGAAGAACGCATTTATGAAAGCGGTGAGACCGCCATCCTTCAGTGGAGGGACCCCAAGGGACTCAGAGGCTGTGGTTTCTTCCAGGTCCAGGATGACCAGATCGTGCACCAGCGTGGTTATTTTGATCAACTCTCATTCTTCAGGCAGCAGAACCTGCCTGTACCTGATGACTATCTTGATGCATCATAAAGTGCCAATTCTCGCTAACCACACGGACTGACCGATCCCATGCGCCCATCCCTTTCAGCCGTTCATCCAGTCACGAGCGTTGCGCTCACCCTGGTCTTTCTGATCACCAACCCTGTTACGGCTTTGTCGCAGGACGAATGCCAGGCGTCCGGCGAACTTGAATTCATTTGTGGTCCGAAGAATGCTGAAGACATGGTGCAGCTACCCGGCACCCGCTGGGTGATCGCCAGTGGCATGGCAGCGGATGCGAAACTGTATCTTATCGATTCGCAAGCAAAAACCTGGACTGCCATTTACCCTTCCGATGAGGTTGAAGTGCAACACGACCGGGAGGTTTATGGCGCTTGCCCCGGGGCTCCCGACAGCAAAGCGTTCGTATCTCATGGCCTGAACTTGCAGCCCGTTAGCAATGGCCACTCAAGGCTTTATTTGGTGGGACACGGCGCCCGTGAAGCGATTGAAGTGTTCGATGTGATTGCCGGCGTCAATGCCAGCTTAGATGCAGGGGGCGAGTCCCCGAAACTCAGCTGGCGAGGCTGCGTCCCACTGCCGGAAGGTCAGCTGGCTAACAGTGTTGCCTCACTGGCGGATGGATCGCTGCTGGTCACTGTGCCGGTGTACGATGCAGGGCCCCATGGCGCCTCGCCCGACGGCACCTATACCGGTGGTGTGTTTCGCTGGTCCCCGGGAGATGCCGGCTTCACCAAGGTTGAGGGCACCGATTTGACCTATGTCAATGGCATAGAGGTATCTGCTGACGGCCAGGAGTTTTATGTGGCGTCATCGGGCCTGTCCACAGTGATCGCGTTTTCGAATACGCAGCCTGCAAAAGAGCTGCGACGTACAGAACCTTTCAGCATTATCCCCGATAACCTGCATCGCGCCGCCGACGGTCGCCTGATTACTGCCGGCATGAGCGTGCGTGACCCGGTGTGTGGAGATATCTCGCTCACGGCGGATGAAGAACTCGACATCGCCAAAATCGCCAGTTGTCCCCGGCCCTTTTCAGTTTTGGCGGTTGATCCAAAAACCATGGTCACTCACGTACTGGTCAGCGAGGGAAAGCATCCGGTTTTCAGCAACGCCACGATGGCCTTGTGGCTGGGCGATGAGCTCTGGATTGGTACGTTTTCCGGTGATCGCATTGCCTACCGCGCTGTACCTTCTGGTACTGATTAAAATAAAACAGCACGAGCATCGTTCAGCCTGAATAACAACGAAGAGATCACCCCATGCGCACTACCCTGAAAGCGGTACAGAGCGTTTATCACTCCTTTTCCATTGGAAATATCCCTGCCGTATTGGCGGTAATGGCCCCGGACATACGCTGGACTGAAGCGGAAGGTGGACCATATGGCGGAGTCTTTATCGGGCCGGATGCGGTGCTGGAAAACGTGTTCATGAAGCTGGGCGGAGAGTGGGATGGGTATGCAGCCGTGCCCACAGAATTTCTCAGCCAAGGTGAGACCGTAGTGGTGCTGGGCAATTACAGCGGTGTTTACAAAAAAACCGGCAAGGGCTTTTCCGCACCTTACGTACATGTATGGCGCTTCAGGGGTGGCCTCGCGGTCGAGTTCCAGCAATACACCGATACTGCGGTGCATTTGCGGCCCATGAGCTGAGCGTCGCGCTACGAATTTATTCTCGGCACAACAGGAGTTGGATGATGGCAAGGTATGTGGATGGGTTTGTAATTCCGGTCAAGAAAGACAGGTTAAAAGATTATGTCAAACTGGCTCGTCTGGCCGGCAAAGTCTGGAAAGAATACGGCGCTCTGGAGTACGTGGAATGTGTTGCAGATGATGTCACCCCCGGCAAACGCACTTCCTTTCCGCGCAGCGTGAAATTGAAAGAAGACGAAGTCGTGATATTTTCCTGGGTGAGTTACAAATCCCGAGCTGCGCGAGACCGCATAATGAAGCAGGTTATGGC
>JBGTHE010000303.1:0-5277 GCA_041746335.1 Lysobacterales bacterium
GTCATTGAAAATGGCGGCACATCCTTGTACCGCGGCAACTCTGAATAAATCAGAGTTGCTCTAGTTGCCTGATGCTGAAGAGGCACCAGAAATCCATTTTCCAACTCTCCTGGAAATAGAAAAGGAAGTTTTAAAAATGAATGATGCTGTATATCCCATTGGTACGCCCGGAAAAAAATGGGGCGATGCTGAGAAAGCCGACTGGTATTCGCGGCAAACCATCAAGCGCAGTTACGCTGACGAAGTGCTGGCCAAGCTGCCACAGCTGAAGGACCAATACGAGATTGAGCAGTATGGGGCTTTATCGCATGACCCGCAGCGTTACCCGCTGTTCCTGCTCAGGTCCAAATCGTGGGACAGTGGTAAACCAGTCGCGCTGGTTACCGGCGGTGTACACGGTTACGAGACCAGCGGTGTACAGGGCGCCATCCGCTTTGCGGCGACTCGCGCCAAAGACTTCACAGACCATTTCAATGTTCTGGTTGCGCCCTGTATCAGCCCCTGGGGTTATGAAACTATCAATCGCTGGAACCCGCTTGCCATTGACCCCAATCGCTCCTTCAAGGCTGATAGCGGCTGTGAGGAAGCGCAATCACTGATGGCCTGTGTGGAACAGCTCACTGCCATGATTCACGTGCATATCGATCTGCATGAAACCACTGATACAGATAACTCCGAATTTCGCCCTGCCCTGGCCGCACGCGATGGCATCACTCAGGACAACCTCAATATACCGGATGGCTTTTATCTGGTGGGCGACTCAGAGCGACCAGCGCATGAATTTCAAAGTGTCATTATCAAGGCTGTGGAAAGGGTCACTCATATTGCGCCACCTGATGAAAACGGCACACTGATCGGAGCCAAACTGGAGCAAAGAGGTGTGGTCAACTACCCGGCTCGCGGTTCCGCTTTGTGCATGGGCATGACCGAAGCGCCTTATGTCACCACCACTGAAGTCTATCCCGACAGCCCAAAGGTCGACGACGAAAATTGCATTCTGGCCCAGGTCGCTGCCGTAGTGGGCGGTCTGCAATATGTGCAGTCGACACGCAAAGTACCCGGCCATCCAAAAGGTGCCAATGGCACGAACTAATGGCTAAACTGTCTGTTGGATTGACATAAGCAGGCGAAATGCATCTTGGGCGAGAAAATATTTGAAGAGTGGCGGGTCTACGAAAAGCTGTTGATTCATGACTACATGGATCACAAGTTGTTTTTTGGCCAGTTGCAGCACAAGGTAGAACAACAGTATCAGCGGCCCATCAGCATCCTGGACCTGGGCTGTGGTGATCTCACGCCTGTCCTGCCCTTGCTGCAGAGTGTGCCACTCAAGCGCTATGTAGGCGTCGATGAATCGGCCGGTGCATTGGCCATTGCGCAGTTACGCCTGACTGAACTGCAATTACCCGGTGAACTGATCGAAGGCGATATCCTGGCCAGCCTCGAGGTGCTGCAGGAAAATTTTGATCTGGTGGTGGCGAGCTTTTCGCTGCACCACCTGAGCGACCCCGAGGACAAGTTGCGCGTGCTTCAGGCCATTAAACGGCATCTGAGCGACGACGGGATGTTCGCATTGATCGACGTATTCTGCTTCGACCAGGAGCCCCGCGAAGTGTACCTTGACCGATGGGTTTCGCATGCGGATCGTCACTATGAGGCTTTGCAGGCCGAGGAAAAGCAGCTCTTATTCGATCACGTGCGCGCCCGTGACAATCCGATTTCAGAGCATCGCTGGCAGCTGCTTGGCAAGCAAGCCGGGCTGGAGCGATTTGAAGTTGTGCTGCGGGACCAGTTCGATCTCAATGGCATGGTCACTTTCTCGTGATGGCTGAACTGCGTCCCAACATTCGCCCCGCTTTCCTGGCTGCGGTGGCCGCCTTTTGGCCGCCGTTCCGGTTGCTGCCCACCTTGTTTCTCTTGTCGGGCAGCGCTCACGCATCCGAACCCAGCGCAGGTTTGAGCTTTACGGAATTGCCGCTTCAGGTAGCAACCGGCAGTGCTGAACCCAATCTGGCCAAAGGCCCTGACGGAACGATCGTATTGAGCTGGCTGGAACCAAACGGCGATAAAACCCGCTTGAGATTCTCGACGCTGGGCGAGAGCGGATGGAACGCCGCACGCACTGTAGCTGAAGGGGATAACTGGTTTGTCAACTGGGCGGACTTTCCTTCAGTTGTGCCCATCTCCGATTCTCTTTGGGCCGCCCACTGGCTCAGCAAGAAGCCCGGGGGTATTTATGCTTACGACGTGTCCGTGGCGATTTCCAGCGACGCAGGCAGCAGCTGGAGCGAAGCCATCACCCCGCACCGCGACAACACGGCCACAGAACATGGCTTTGTCAGCCTTTTTCCCTGGCAGGATGGTATAGGCCTGGTGTGGCTGGATGGACGAAACACCGCAGCCGCTGGAGAGGATCATGCCAATGATGGTGAACATGGCGCCGACGAACATGCCGACGAACATGCCGAAGAACATGCCGGCGGTGGTATGACCTTGCGCTCGGCGGTTATTACCGCCAGCGGTGATATAACGGCAGAAGCTGAAATGGACACTTTGGTCTGCGACTGCTGCCAGACCAGCGTGGCATTAGCCCGCCAGGGCCCGGTTGCCGTTTACCGCAATCGGGACGAATCCGAACTTCGCGATATATATGTGGCCCGCGCGATTGACGATATTTGGCAGGTCGGCCGAGTGGTGCACAAGGATGGCTGGAAAATTTCAGGGTGTCCGGTAAATGGCCCCGCTGTCGCTGCAGCCGGTGATACCGTGGTGGTCGCCTGGTTTACCATGGCTGATGACATTTCACGTGTGCGATTTGCCCGCTCCCAGGATGGCGGAGCAAACTTCAGCCAGCCTTTAAATATTGCTGAAGAGACCCCCGGGGGACGGGTGGATGTTACGCTCCTGGACAACGGCAATGCCGCCATCAGCTGGTTGGATGAAACAGCCGATGGTAAGGGCGTGCTGCGGATTCGCATCCTTCATCCCGATGGCTCCTACGGCCCTGAGCATAGCATTACCGGGTTGGCCGCCGGTCGACCAACCGGCTTCCCGCAACTGGTTTCACACGGCAATACCCTGCTGGCAGCCTGGACCGACATTCGAGGGAAAGCCTCCACGATCCGCACGGCTCGCCTGGCAGACTGTAATGTCCAGGATCTCTGTCCTCATTGAGTTTATGCGGTACACGCCCTATGCTCTGTACCAAGTGGTGCAGCGACAAGGAATGTTATGCGGCGCAAGGGCTCATCAAATGGTTTGAATCTCCTGCTGGCAGGACTGCTGGTAGTGGGCTGGGTGACTGCCTATTTTTTATTGCCTGGAGACTCCGGCGGTGACGGTCCCTTCTACACAGAAGCATTCGAGTTTGATTCAGAAGGACTACCCTTCATCTCGAAAGTGAATCTCGAGTTTCTGGGTATGACAGTTTTCGTGCTGGAGTCCCGTGAAAACCTCGGGCCAGCACCCGGCACCGTGTTCGTACTGAAATCCCGCAGTGGCAAAATTCGCTGGACGCGCGTTGGCCCAGCCGATATCGGCCGTATTCGCCTTGAACACCACTCGGCACGCTGGTTTCTACCGGGCGGCTGGGTAATCCAGATCAAACCCGAATACACGGGTTTTGGTGAATTGTATGTATCGCCTTTTGGTAATTTCCGCTTTTTTTATCACCAGTGGTAAGGCACTTCCCCTGCCAATCAGGGTCAATGTCCCTATATGATTCGTTATTCCGCCGCAGGCCGGAAGAAGGTGAGACCGGGAACCGGTCGAGAAGCTGGCCTGGGCCATCCATCGAGCGGATGTGGACCCCGGCTCGGGACCGGGGTGACGGGATTATTACTTTAGATTCATTCTGAACGGGGATGTACAAAGATCATGACCATTGCAAATACCACAAAACTTCACAGCCGGTTTGCTGCCCTGCTTTGCGTTACCGCAACCCTGACTATCGCCGCTCAGGATGCCTATGCCCTCGATGGGCTGCAAGTCACTGGCATCAATACGGATCATGGCATGACCAGCGCTGGTGGGGCCTTGAGCCTGACCCGCGCCGAGTTGTGCGCGGCGGGTGCAGGTGGATTGATCACAGAAGCTTTGGGTGGTTTGCAATTACGGATTGACCCTCGTCTGGGCGGAATTGCGTCAGCCGCGGAATTTCCCATGCCAAACGGGGCCACTGTTACAGAGGTGATGAACAAACTGTGTGTCAATGACACTGATTTCTCGTCTGAAGTTTTTTCCATGATTTATGCCGACTGCCGCATGACCATGGATTCAGCCGGCCACATGCTCGATATTGTCCTGCCGGTAAATGGCGCTGAAGGCAGAATGGATGCAGTTGACTTTGCCAACCGGGAGGTCAGGCGACTTCTGCTCAATCCGGCGTTGAAAGAGACCTTCGCCGCGATTGGCGGTGGCTGGAGCTCGGATGTCAACATGACCGCTCAAGGTTCGGGTGGCACTCTCGCAGGTCACCCAACCACCAGGTACGCGATGGCTTACTCCGGCGGACTCGGCGGGGTGGCCAGCCTGGGCGTTTCAGCAAGTATGGTTTCCACCACCAGCAGCGGTACCGCCTGGATAGCGAGCCAGGTGGATGGTATTGAAATCGTTCGGGCGTTCTATCAGAACATGTCCAGCAAAGTCGACGCCTCACAAGGCGCTGGCAGCTTCATGAGTGGTTTAATCGGCAACCTGGTCGGCATGCTCGAAAAAGGCATTCCGCTGAAAATGGACCAGACGATGGAATCCAGAGTCGCCGGCATGTCAACGGCTGCAGGACGTACTGAAATGGAAGCCTACAGCGTCAATCCCATGTCACTACCGGACAACTGGTGCGAGCAGGATTTTGTTCCTGAGGGCTTCCAGATCCGGGATATGAACCAGGAAATCGCCGAAGCCATGTCCGGCATGGGCGTTGGTAATGTGGATATGTCTGAGGCGCAGCGGGTACTAGAGGAAGCGATGGAAGGCCTGACGCCAGAACAAAAAGCCATGATGGAAAAAATGGGTATAGGCAGAAAACCAGATTAATTTTCCTTTGTAGCAGGGCCGGGAATGCTGTTTTTTCAGCGCTTTGAGCTATCATAGCCTCGTTTGCATTGAGAGCTGCTCATGAATAAAACGCACTTCACAGCCTTGTTGCTTTGCATTTCAGCATGCCTTGTTGCCTGTTCCGCTTTCGATTCGAAAAACACCAACCCCTACTGCGGGGAAAAGATTGATTACCACAGGGTACAGCTGGTAGATCTGACGAGCCTGAACATGCAGGAAGAC
>JBGTHE010000304.1:0-4827 GCA_041746335.1 Lysobacterales bacterium
TGCTGGTTTTCAACGACACCCGCGTCTTGCCTGCACGCTTGTTCGCGCAAAAAGCAACCGGCGGCCGGGTTGAAATTCTGGTGGAGCGCATGCTGGATGATCATCATTGTCTGGCTCAACTGCGCGTCAGCAAGACGCCCAAGCCCGGCAGCACTCTTCAGTTGGAAGACGGAACAGAATTGCAGGTGCGAGGCCGGGAAAGTGAGTTCTTCAAATTGCACTCCGCAGAAACCCCATTGGCCACTCTGCTGCAGAAGCTGGGCCATATGCCACTCCCGCCTTATATTGAGCGGGCAGATACTGTGCAGGATCAGGAGCGCTACCAAACCGTATATGCCAGCAAACCGGGTGCCGTAGCTGCGCCGACGGCCGGCCTGCATTTTGACCATGGCTTGTTGCAAGCTCTTGAGCAAAAGGGAATCAACCTGGTGCATCTGACCCTGCACGTAGGAGCCGCGACCTTCCAGCCAGTTCGTGTTGAGCAGATCGAGGACCACCAAATGCACGCTGAATACCTGGAGGTACCTGAATCGGTTTGCCAGGCTGTGGCTGAGACGCGCGCACGGGGAGGGCGGGTGATAGCGGTGGGGACGACTTCGGTGCGCAGCCTCGAAACAGCCGCGGCGAGTGGTGAGCTGCAGCCGTTTGCGGGAGACAGCCGAATTTTTATTTACCCAGGCTATCAGTTCAAAGTGGTCGACGGCATGATCACCAACTTCCATCTGCCGGAATCGACCTTGCTAATGCTGGTCAGTGCTTTTGCCGGCATGGAGCCGATTCGACTGGCTTATCAGCATGCGGTGGATCACCGCTACCGTTTCTTCAGTTACGGCGATGCGATGCTGATACTGTGAGCGCGTTGCGCATCAACCAGAGTTACCCTGAGTGATAATCTGAGCATCATGAAATTTGAATTGGTCAACACGGACCAGGCTTCCCGCCGCGGCCGTTTGCATTTCGAGCGTGGGGTAGTCGATACACCGGCCTTTATGCCCGTGGGTACCTATGGCACGGTCAAAGCCATGACGCCGGCGGAAGTCAGTGAAACGGGTGCGCAAATTCTGCTCGGTAACACGTTTCACCTGATGCTGCGGCCGGGTGTTGAGGTCATCCAGGCTCATGGCGACCTCCATGACTTCATGAACTGGCAAGGTCCCATACTCACGGATTCAGGCGGATTCCAGGTATGGAGCCTGGCCGAGCGACGCAAAATTACCGAGCAAGGTGTGACTTTCGCATCCCCGGTGAACGGCTCGAAAGTGTTTTTGGGCCCGGAGGAATCCATGGCAGTGCAGAAAGCTCTGGGCTCTGACATTGTCATGATTTTTGATGAATGCACACCATATCCGGCTACTGAAGAAGTGGCCAGCCAATCCATGGAGTTGTCGTTACGCTGGGCGGAAAGATCGGCCAAAGCGCACGAAGGCAATTCGTCGGCACTATTCGGCATAGTGCAGGGTGGTGTGCATGAATCTTTGCGGTCCCGCTCGGCAAAGGAACTGATCCAGATCGGTTTTGATGGTTACGCGATAGGCGGGCTGGCGGTGGGAGAGCCTGAAAGCGAGCGTAACGAAGTGCTTGAGTTCACGATTTCTGCTCTACCTAAAGACCGGCCTCGTTACCTGATGGGGGTGGGGCGGCCGGAGGACCTGATTGCCGGCGTTTTGCGCGGTGTCGATATGTTCGACTGTGTAATGCCCACCCGCAATGCACGCAATGGCCATATCTTCACCAGCCGAGGCGTCATCAAAATCCGTAACGCGCGGTATGAACGGGATATCCGCCCGCTGGACCCAGAGTGCGCTTGTCCTACTTGCCAGCAGCACTCGCGGGCCTACCTCAAACATCTGGATCGCTGCAATGAAATACTGGGCGCACGTTTGATGACGATGCATAACCTGTGGTTCTACCAGCAGCTGATGCAAGGCATGCGCTCTGCGATAGAAGCGGGCTGCCTGCAGGATTTCGTTGCGGAATTTCTGGCGAGGCTGGCCTTGGGGCCGGAGTAGTCCGTCGATACTAGGGGCGAGGTTGCTCGGCGGCTATCAGGGCTTACGGTCCCGGGCCTTGGTCCAGCAAGCTGGACTTCCCTCGGTCCTTGGTCGTTCCGGCGACCGGCCCGAAACGCTCCTGCTCGGGCGGGCCTTTCGCGACATCCTGTCGCTCATTTCGCTTGCACTCGGTCGTCACTCGGCTGCGTTTACGTGACCGTAAGCCCTGATAGCCACCGGGCAAGGCTGACACCATCAACGCTTCAAGGACTGCTTCGCCACTTTTCTGGGATGCTTTCAGCACAGTCTGCGTTTGTGTCTTCGCAGCATTGGGCCCAAATCAGCTAAGACAATTGAAAGCCCGATGGCGGTAAGAGCTTCCGGTTCTGTCGGACGCAGCCGAGGACCGACCGAGCCACAAGGAGGAGCGACAGGGATGTCGCGACAGGCCCGACCGAGCAGGACGCGAGTCGGGCCGTGACGCAGCGGCGACCGAGGCCCGAGGGCAGCCCGAAGGGCCAAGGACCAGAATCGGAAGCTCTTACCGCCATTGGGCGATATTCGACTGACGGGCCGAATCTGTGAAGCGCGCGTAAATGTTTAAACTTCAAGCGGTAGCGATCTTATGCAATTCAACCAAGAGCTCCGGAACAGCAAAACACTGAAGCAAGCTAATTTTGATGCCGAAAAATAAGTGTCTGCAGGTGAGGCAGCCCGGTCAGGATTCATTTATAATGCCCGGCTGCAAAAAAGCGAAAGCCCAGGTGCGTTTGAAAACACCGCCCTGAGCCCCTTATGCGCTCTACAACGTCAAAAATGAGGCCTTTACATGGACTTTTTCATCGCCAGTGCCTATGCCCAGGATGCAGCACCACAAAGTGGCTTGCTGTCATTTTTGCCACTCATCGTCATATTTATCGTTTTCTATTTCCTGCTCATTCGCCCGCAAACCAAGCGCGCCAAAGAACATCGCCAGCTGGTTGAAAAGTTGGCAACCGGTGATGAAGTGGTGACCAACGGCGGTTTGTTGGGTCGTATTACCAATGTAGGCGACTCGTTCGTAACCGTAGAGCTGGCCGATAATGTCAAAATCAAATTACAGAAACATGCCGTAGCCAGCGTTGTGCCCAAAGGCACCATGAAAACTGCCTGATCGGCTCAACACTAAACCCATCAAGTTTCAGCTTTCCGAGGCCGAATAATGAATCAATATCCTGGCTGGAAGTACGCGCTTATCCTGGCCGTGCTGGCAGTAGGTGTCCTCTATGCCTTGCCTAACCTTTACGGGGAAAATCCTGCAGTGCAGATATCCTCCACCCGCGGTCTCGAGCTGCCTTTAAGCTTGCCCGCTGCTGTTGAAGATGCACTGGTTGTAGAGAAACTCGAATTCGAGAGCAGTGCCCAAATCGGCAACCGTCTGCTGTATCGCTTCACTTCCGCAGAAGATCAGTTGTTAGCCGCAGACGCGATCAAGAAAAACCTGGGCGATAACTATGTCGTTGCCCTTAACCTCGCTCCCGCAACTCCTGAATGGTTGCGCAAAATTGGTGGCAAGCCCATGACCCTCGGTCTGGACCTGCAGGGAGGCGTGCATTTCCTGTTGCAGGTAGACATGGATACCGCACGCGGCCAGCAGCTGGATCGTTACGTGGATGATATCCGGGCGGCGCTGCGCGATGAGGCCGTTCGATATGTATCGGTGCGCCGGGAAGGGCGTGGCCTGTTGGTGCTTCTGCGCAGTGAAGAAGATCGTGAGAAGGCCGAAAGCATCATCAATGCAGATCAGAGTTTAGTGGGATTGCAGATTTCGAATACCGAAATTGGCGAGAATTTCGGGCTTTCTGCCACCGTGCAGGAACAGCAGTTGATCGAGCTGCAGCAAACCGCCCTCAAACAGAACATCACCACACTGCGGAATCGGGTGAATGAAATCGGTGTAGCCGAACCCATCATTCAGCAGCAAGGTGCAGACCGTGTGGTGGTTCAGTTGCCTGGCGTGCAGGATACCGTCCAGGCGAAGAAGATCATTGGTGCAACCGCCACGCTGGAATACCGGGCAGTCGATGAACAGAATGATGCCTTCACTGCCGCTCAGACCGGCCGCATACCACCCGAGTCACGCCTGTATTCCGATAACAACCAACAGCCCGTGTTGTTGAAAAAGCGTTTGATCGTTTCCGGCGACCAGTTGATTGGTGCATCTTCCGGTTTTGACCAGCAGAGTGGCGAACCGCAGGTTTCCGTGACTCTGGACGGTGTGGGCGCCAAGCGCATGCTGGATTTCACCCGCGATAACGTGGGCAATCGCATGGCCGTGGTTTTCATCGAGCAGAAACCGGGTGGCAAGATAAGTGAAGAAGTGATCAGTGTGGCTGTGGTGCGCGAGCCGTTTGGCAAACGTTTCCAGACCACCGGTCTGGATTCCATGACAGAGGCCAGCCAGCTGGCACTGTTGCTCCGGGCCGGTGCTCTGGCAGCCCCTATGGAAATTGTCGAAGAAAGAACCGTAGGCCCGAGCCTGGGTGCTGATAACGTTGCCCAGGGTTTCAAATCGGTAATGATCGGCTTCGTGCTGGTTCTGATTCTCATGGCGGGTTATTACCGCGTGTTCGGACTGATTGCTAACATGGCTCTGTTTACCAATCTGGTATTGCTGGTGGCGTTGCTTTCTATGCTGGGCGCTACGCTGACCATGCCCGGAATCGCCGGTATCGTACTGACGATTGGTATGGCCGTTGACGCGAACGTGCTTATCTTTGAACGCATTCGAGAAGAATTGAAAAACGGCAACACACCCCAGGCCAGTATACGTGCTGGCTATGACAAGGCATTTTCG
>JBGTHE010000305.1:0-6882 GCA_041746335.1 Lysobacterales bacterium
GTGCCGCATGCGTTCACGATTCAAGCGATGGTCATAATACCAACCGGTCTTCTGGCCCGTCATGACCGGAGCGTGGAACCGGGTGCCGTTTTCTTCCAGCTCGACCAACCCACCCTCGAGCAAATTCCCTTTTTCAATGCGCACGTAGCTTTCCAGGCCCTCGCTTGCCCGCATCTTGCCATCGTTCTTCAGCACGATGTTCTCGGGTTCAACAACCACATTCAGAGCGGAAATGATTTCCGGCAGAGCCCGCTCCATCCCGGCCAGAGACACCTGGATAACCAAAGTGGCTCCAAACCGGTCCACCACCAGCCCGGGCAGGCCATCACTATCACCGAACACCAGGCGGTAGTAGGGCTGATCAAAAACCTGGCTGCGCAGACTCAAAGCCGCTTCGAGCCGATGGCGAATGAACTTGTGACTCAGAGGCTGGCCAGCAGCGCGGCTGAACAAGCGACCACAGATAAGGTGATGTGGATTGACCGTGACCGTTCCCAGCGGCTTGCCACTGGCCGTCACCAGATTGGCAAGTTCACCCGGCTGAAACTGTTTCAGGTCTGAGGAAATTTCGTTGGAATAAACCCACAGGTGCCCCGTCCGCAAACGCTGGTCTGCTTTGGGTTTGAGCCGCAACTCTCGAAATTCCATCAATCGTGCCTGTTTTGATAAGTAGTGCCCTGGTTGGCTGTTATTGCCCGAAGGAAGCTGAAAACCAGTCGTCCCATCTCCGCCTGACCGCCGCGGGGCGAAATGCTAGCATGGCTCATGCGGCGTCAGGGCCCAAGCTCTTTCATGCAAAACCATGAGGACGCAACAGGAATAGCCAAATAATTCTCTTCGAGTTCTGGCAATATGCAGCGTGAATCACCTTAACACTCGATCGCGTTTTTGCGCTGTGAAAAATGACGGATTGCAGCTGGGGAGCATTTTGACGGTGGGGCGCGGGAGCAATTGAAACTCTGTAAAAGACCCGGCGAGCTGCATGAGTAATCCAGCGTCGAGCGTTACTGCCCCCTCCACCGGCCGCTCTGAAGAAGTGCGGTTGACGCTGTTGCTATTCCTGCTTTCGTTCTTTGGATTGGGCTTGCCGCGCGTTTACACCTCGAACGCGGCCCACACGATTTTCATCGATGCCTACGGCCCCGAGTTCATTCCCTACGCTTATGTCGCCCAGGCGATTTTCATTCCACTGTTAGGCCATCTCTATATGAAAGCGGATGCGCGTCTGTCGCTGCGCTGGCTGGTCTTAGGAAGCATGGCCATCGATTTTCTGGTGCTGCTCGGCATGTGGTCTGGATTCACATTTACCAGCCTGGGCCCGATGGCGTGGGTCGGCATGGTTTGGTTCGAGGTCGAATTCGTTCTGTGCAGCCTGTGGCTGTGGGGCATGGCGACCCAATTGCTGGATTTGCGCCAGGGCAAGCGACTGTTCGGCTACATCAGCGCAGGCGAGCCGCTGGCGATCATCCTGGGCGGTTTGGCTACACCGTTCGCGCTGAGTTTCGTCGCCACCAAGGACTTGCTGTTGTTTTCCGCAGCGGGCGTGCTCGTTGCAATGTGCCTGGTTCTGTACATCACGACGCGCTATTCGCTGCAGCGCGATGTTGCGGAGCAGTTGCCTTCGGAAGCGCACGCGCGTCCCGCCGCCAAGCCGTGGTACGCCGAGCGCTATGTGCAGGTGCTGGTTGGGATCGTCGTCATCTCGCAGTTTGGCTACTTCTTTACCGATACGGTGTTTTACCTGGAGGCAAGCGCGCGCTACCCCGACGAGCAGGAACTGGGTGCGTTCCTGGGCACCTATATGGCGGCCGTTGGCGTTGTCAGCCTGATTTCAAGCCTGTTCGTTTCGGGTGCGATGCTGCAGCGTTTCGGGCTGAGGGGCGCTTTGTTGCTGTTGCCGGTGCTGCTGGTCGTCTCGGCTTCGGTAGGTACGGTCGCAGGCTTCGGGTTTGCGGAAACCAGCGCGCTCTTCTGGATCGTTTTCATCATGAAAACGGTGGACCAGTCGATGCGCTATACGGTCGACAAGACGGCGTCGGTCACGCTGTACCAACCGTTGCCGGCGGAACAGCGCATGCAGGTGCAAACCGCGCTCGAGAGCATCATCGAACCGCTGGTAGGCGGCATCTGCGGCCTGTTGCTCGCGGTGCTACTGCAGGTGCTCGGCTTGGGTTCACACAGTATTGTCATTGCCATTGTCATCGTCGCGGTCGCATGGGGGCTGCTCGTTCTGGTGCAGGACCGTTACTACCGCGGAGCCCTGCGACTCGCCATGAACGCGCGCCGCCTCGGCACCGGGCAGATCAGCATCAACGACCCCACGACGATCGCCGTGATCCAGGATGCACTGGAGAGCGGTTCACCCGGCCGGGTCATCAATGCCCTCGGCCTGATCGACAAAATCGAGGGCTTCGATCGCACGGCCTGTTATGAGCGCTTGCTCGCGCATCCAGCCGAAGCGGTACGTTATGAGGTGATGCGGCACGTTGAGGAGCTGGGACCTGGTGGGTTCGATCCCGCGCGTATCAAGACACAGGCTGAGCTCGAAACCGAACCGGTCCTGCGCGCTGCCGCGGTCCGAACCCTCGCGACCATTGACCCGGCTAATGCGACCAACAACCTGGTTCCGCTTCTCAATGCCGCCGATGATTCCGTCCGTCGCGAAGCCTTCGTAGGCTTGCTGCGGCATGGTGGCATCGAGGGCATTTTGCGGGCTGGCGAGCCCTTGTTGATGGCCCTGCGCTCCGCCGACCCCGACCAGCGGCACTTTGCGGCCAGCGTGCTGGAGAGCGCGCGAGTGGCCGGCTTCACTAACGAATTGACCTTACTGCTGCTCGATGCAGATTCCGCTGTGCGGAGCGCCGCGTTGCGCGCTGTCAGCGGAGCGAAGTCGGATCAGCTTTGGCCGCACACCGTGGCCCTGTTGCAAGACCCTCACATCGAAGTGCGCCGTGCTGCTGCAGATACGCTGGCACACAGCGGAGATGCAGCCCTCAAACCGCTTGAGGCGCTGCTGGTCTCGAACGAAGCCGACCGTGCAGCGCGGCAACGCGCGGCTCGCGTATTAGGCGCCATAGGCTCCGAGTCGGCGCGCCGCTGTTTGCTGCAGCACCTTGCCATAGCGGATTGGAAAATCAGCGAAGCCATTCTTTTCGCGCTTAAGCCGGAGCCTGGCATGGATGACGAGGAGCGGCTCGCTTTGCGGAATCACCAGGACCAGCTAATCGTCCGTGCAATACAGACCACCGCATGGCGGGCTGCGCTCGATGCCATGCCACATGTGGCTACTGCGCCAGTTTTACGCCGCGCGCTAGCGGATCAGCTGGAAACCGATCTGCAAAGCCTGTTCCACGTCTTGGCCCTGCTCCATCCAGAAGCCGACATGGCTGATGCCTGGACTTCGTATCGCAGCGAAGACGCCGCGCGACGTTCCATCACCGTAGAGGCCGTGGAGACGCTTTTGGACAGCGAGGTCCGCGTCGTCGTGCTGGCGCTCCTGGAACACGACGACGATCGCAAGCGTTTGTCCGCTGTGCCGTTCGAGTATCGCCCAGTGGCGTCCGTAAGCGGGGACGTGGCACGCACCCTTTTCGACGCACCCGCGTCACTCGTGACTCCATGGACGCGAGCCGTCGCGCTCTATACCCTCATCAAAGCGGGGGTGGTTGTCACACCGGGGCCAAACACTTTAGCCGCCGACCCCTTGTGTGCCGAGCTCTTCGACGCGCAAGCCTCAATGGCCCGCGACCAACCCAAGGATCAATCCATGCTGACCATCGAAAAAGTGCTCATTCTGCGCAATACGCCGATCTTTGATTCGGTCAAGGAGGAACAACTGGTCGATGTAGCCGCACGCGCCGAACCGATAGAGCTGGGCGCCGGGACTACCCTCTTCGAGCGCGGCCAGGCCGGCAATGCTATGTACGTTGTAGTTGAGGGGCGCATCAAAGCGCATATTGGCGAGAAGGTGCTAGCGGAACTGGGGCCCAATGACGTGGTTGGCGAGATGGCAGCACTCGACCCCGAGCCCCGATCAGCCAGCGTAACGGCGATCGAACCGACGCTGCTGCTGCGCATCAGCAATCAGAATCTGCAACTCCTGATCGATCACAATCCCGATGTGGCGCGCGGCATCATTAAGGTTCTCTGCACTCGCCTGCGCCACCAGGATACGAAGGCGGCGGGGGCGTAAGGCCTCAATAAAACTGATCGGGTTCAGCTTGAGTGAATTGTTGTGCGCCGCTCGGAACACTCATTGCACAAACACCAGCAGCACGCCGGTTGGATCGCCCACATGCAGGGCTATTGAGTTGTCAACCTGCTCGGGTGGTTGAACTCGCATGCCGGGAAAGGCATTGCTGCTAAGCATCTCAACTGCCCGTTGATGCCAGGCTGCTACATCCTGGACGCCAATGACAAACATAAAATTGTTTGCCCAATCCTTGACGTAGTAGTTCTGAAGGCGAAAGGCGCAGCCATTGAGCTCGAAATCTGCGGTGTCACCCCAGCCCTCCAACATGACGAAACCGAGGGCAGAGTAGAAGCGCTTGGAGAGATCGAAGTCCTTAGCCGGTACGTAGGGCTTAAGGCTTGTAATGCTCAGTTCCATAGATGTTTCCATTGGCTTCTATCCTTAGAGGTGAGCGGCGTCTGGAGGGTCGGAAGCATGCCGGAAGATTTCCGCTCGATGTAGGGGTTAGAGATCTGCTGCATGCATAGCCTTTGGAAACGATTGGCGCCGGACCGCTTGAACGCAAAGTCTTCCACCACTGCTCGAAGCAGGAGACCCTGCAATTCGATGCAGGCCGCATCCTTGGGCTCGACTGGTGTTGTAGCCACTTCGACGTTGTCATGAATCATTAGGCGACCCCTCCATCACAGTATATTGCCCATCCCTGCTAATCAAAAGTTTGTGCGTCCATTTGTGCCCGGCTTGACGCGGTCAACAAAATCGAGAAAGGCATAATTCCGATGGGGATGAAGAGTTATTTATCGTCTATAGGTGCATGTTTTATATGACTTTTGAGTTGATTCTCTGCCTATATTACTGTATGTTATTACAGTATATAATTTCACGTTTATGGAAGGAAATCTGCCATGACTCAAAGCCCAAACCACGCCGTTTCCCAATTCAAATCTGGCCCGATTCAGCCTGGTCTCGCGGGGCAACTCGCGGCACGGCAACTTCACAAGGAACAGTTGGGAGATCAGATCACTGAGTTGGCTGCCCATATCCATGCGGGTACTTTTCGCTTGCTGGAATTGATCCGCGAGTTTGATACTTGCGAGGGCTGGGCCGGCGAAGGTGTGCTCTCCTGCGCGCATTGGCTGAACTGGAAATGTGGGATGGCTCTGGGTGTCGCTCGGGAACGAGTGCGGGTGGCTCACGCTTTGAAAGAGCTGCCTAAAACCAGCCAGACCTTCCGCAAAGGCAAAATCAGTTATTCCAAGGTTCGCGCCATTACCCGTGTTGCAACCCGCAAGAATGAAAAGTATCTGTTGATGATTGCGCACTTTGGCACTGCCGCTCATGTGGAGCGATTGGTGACGAATTATCGATCAGTGAAGCGCAATGAGGCTTTGGTAAAAGCGCAGGAACAACATTCGCATCGGGAACTGAGCTGGTTTGAGGATGATGATGGTTATTGGGTGATACGCGGTCGCTTGTCGCCTGAAGCCGGCACCCTGGTTCAACAGGTGTTGGAACAAGTTATGGAAGAGCAATACCAGGAACTGCGAGGCGTTCCCGCGGGAATTTCAGATACCGAAACCGAAGAAGTTCGCGCCAGACCAGAACCCATTTCTCACCGTCGCGCTGATGCGCTGGTGCGAATGGCTGCGGGCTATAAAACAAAAAGCCAATCAGATCACTACCTGGTGCATATCCATACCGATCTGGAAGCACTCAAGCAGGATGGAACCGGAGCCGAAGCTGAAATTGAATCTGGCGGGATCATATGTTCAGAAACCACACGGCGTATCGCCTGTGACTCATCAGTGGTGCAGTGGCTGGATAAAAACGATGGACAGCCTTTGGCTGTGGGGCGTAAATCCCGCACGATTCCACCGGCTATTCGTCGTGCACTTCAGAGGCGGGATGGCCGTTGCCGTTTTCCCGGTTGCACTGCACGTCACTTTGTCCATGCGCATCACGTTCGGCATTGGGCCGATGGTGGTGAAACTTGCATGGAAAACCTGATTCTGCTGTGTACCCGGCACCATCACCTGGTGCATGAAGGTGGATTTGCGCTACAGAAATTGAGTTGCGGAAAAATCCAGTTTACCAATCCACAAGGAGTGCTGATTCCCGATGTTGGCAAAAATTCCCGCGGGAACGTCGAGAACCTGCGCAGGCTGAATCTCAATTTTGGTATTCGAATCACCCCGAAAACGGCACAAAGCCACTGGACGGGAGAAACAATGGATGATCAGTTGGCGGTTGAGGGGTTGTTGTTCAGGGAGTAGCGCGTCACCAGGGAGGCTCTGATAACTAATCAGGTGACATTCTGCACTGCCTTACACTTTGGGAAGGCTGAACAACCCCAAAACTGGTTGCCAGCGCCGCCGCCACGTTTTGCAGTGCGCAAGATCATGCGGCTGCCGCATCTAGGGCACTTCCGCTCAGCGGATGGGTCAGCCCGCGCTTTGAGCTGCTGGACGTGCTGACGATGTATTTCCCGTGTGGGCTCGAGGCGGCCTGCCTGAATTTTCGATACTGCACTCTGAACCTGCGACTCGCTGAGGACCGGCTCGCGAAAAGACTTGATATAGGCGATGAAGCCACCTCCCCTGGTTACATTCGCTGGCATTGGGGTCTTGAACGCACTCGCCCCCGCAAAGACGACAACAGATTGAATGGCCTTCGGCGGCACATCAAGCGCC
>JBGTHE010000306.1:0-1682 GCA_041746335.1 Lysobacterales bacterium
TTACTCAGGTAGCAGTTGGCCTGTAATTGATAGCTCTGCACGATATCGGCTTCCGCTTCCGAGGTACTCAGGATCACGGTCGGGATTGTTCTCAGTGTTTCATCGGCCTTGATCTGGGTTAGAACCTCGCGGCCGGCCATCTTGGGAAGGTTCAACTCCAGCAGGATGAGGTCGGGCCGATGAGCGCAGGCGTTTGCGCCCTCCTAGCGGAGAAAGGCCATGGCCTCGATGCCGTCCGTTACCACATCGAGTTCAATTGTCCTGGCGGCCTCGCGAAAAACCTCACGTGTAAGCTGGACATCCCCGGGGCTGTCTTCGATCAGGAGCACGTGCATTGGCATGATGTTTTCAGAAATATCCACTTCAAGCTCACAATCTGGTCAGCGGGGAAATTAAAACGTAGAGCCTTCACCGGGTTGCACGCCGACATGAGGGCAGCCCTGGATCGCACGATATTTAATCTGGTCGAGAGTAACCATTTACTACGGTGCCACGTCGTTTCTCCAGCCGGACGGCGTTTCTTGTCAGGGGAAGGATTCCGGCCCGACCGGATCAACCGGGCACCAGCGCCGCTCTGGGCGTATACCAGAGCGACTAATTCTTATAACTTCTACCTATGGGTGTAAAACAGTTATACTAATAAAGGGTGCGCTTATTCCATATCATCCGAGCTAATGGCATCTTGCGTTCGCTGGGAAGGAATACGCGGGGCAACTGGTCATGCTCTGCTGACTGTCCCTGAGGGCAGGACGTTCTGATGAGGGACAGGCCAGACAAGCCAATAACATAACGGTGGCGTTGGAGTGCTGGGTTTCGCAGTGCCCGATCGACACGCGTTGCAAGTCGGAACTCAGGAGCCGATTTCGATGACGGCCTTGATCAGGCCCGACTTTTGATGCGCCCACACAGGTATGTTCCTTACCGCTTCGCTGAGGCTGGTGCGGTGGGTGATGATCCGGTTCAGCGGTACCTCGCCGTCCCTGATGGCCGAGACAACCCGCGTGAAATCCCCGGATGTGGCATTGCGGCTGCCAAAAAGAGTCAGTTCCCGGCGATGGAAATCCGGATCTGAGAAGGTGATCGGGTCCTTTACCACGCTCACGAGCACATACCGCCCGCCATGGGCGACGAAATCGAAGCCGCGTTGCATGGACGCCTGATTGCCGGTGGCATCGAAAACGACATCGAACCCGTTGCCGTCCGTGTAGTCCGCCACCTCCTGATCGAGGCGGTCTCCGAAAGCGAGGGCATCGGCGCCAGTGATCGCGGTGATGCTTTCCACCCGCTCCCGGTCACGGTCGATCACCGCCACCTTTGCGGCACCAGCCAGTCTAGCAAACAGGGCGGCGCCAAGACCAATGGGACCGGCGCCGATCACCAAAGCATTGTCACCAGCGCCCACGCCGCCGCGCCGCACCGCGTGGGCACCGATGGCAAGAAACTCGACCGTGGCGCAGCCGTCAATGGTGAGACCGGGCGCCGAAATCAGGTTGGCCTCAGGAACCGCGATCAGTTCCTGCATGCCACCATCCTGGTGGACCCCCAGAACCGAAATACGGGTGCAGCAGTTTGGTTTGCCTTTCCGGCAGGCGATGCAGGTGCCACAGGAAAGATAGGGATTGACCACGCAGATCTCACCGGATCTGAACTTTGAGGAACCCGGCTCGACGACCTCGACGGCC
>JBGTHE010000307.1:0-5389 GCA_041746335.1 Lysobacterales bacterium
AAGCGACGTCCTTACAAACTCTGGGCCCGAATTGAGGTGCGTATCGGCGCGTCCATACCTCCGGAGGAGGTGACCGTGGAGCGACTGCAACAGGCAGTCGAACAACTGCGTGGTGAAGATCGATAAGAGCGGTTCAGCAACCCTTTAGAATTGCTTTCAGGCCGGACGTAATTGCCCGCAACTCCAGCATTGCCCGAAAGGTCCGTCCACTTCGGAACCACACTGCGCACACTGCCAGTCTGGCCGGCTGGGCTGGTTTTCAAAGTCCGCCAGCAATTCTTTTGCTCGCTCCTCCTCTGCCGCATTGAGTATGAACAACTGCGGGCAGACTTCCACAAACGGCACCTCGCCCATCACCGAGGAAGCAAATTCATTGCGGATAAAAGTTTCGATGCCTTCGGAGTTCAGAAGCGATTCCGCCTGTCCGACCTGGCTGATATTGAAGCTTTCATAAACTTTGATCATATTGACCGGCGCTGATCAGCGCGCGAACAACTGGCTGAGGTCAGCAAAAGCCTTGATCTCAAGGTTATTCCCCGCAGGATCCCGGAAAAACATGGTGGCCTGCTCGCCTGCCTGCCCACGAAAACGCACCGTGGGCTGCATCACAAACTTCACACCGGCCTGTTTCAGGCGATCACGCAACGCTTCCCAGGCTGCCAAATCCAGCACCACGCCGAAGTGCGGTACCGGTACACCATGGCCATCCACGAGATTGGTTACCGCTGTGCGGCTTTCAAGTGAACGCTTGTCCAGGTGGCAAACCAGCTGGTGACCGAAGAAATCGAAATCGATCCACTCAGGAGAGCTGCGACCTTCCGGGCAAGCCAGCAAGCCGCCATAAAAAGTCCGCGCTGCTGGCAGGTCGTCGACCGGAAATGCCAGGTGAAATGGACGTAATTCGACTACGCTCAAAATTTACTCCGCGGCTCATGAGTGATCGTCGCGCCGATTATGCAGGCTCTGCACTGGCTGGCACAAAACGCAGTGAAGCCGAATTGATGCAATAACGCAAGCCGGTAGGGGGCGGGCCATCCGTAAAAATATGCCCCAGGTGCGCATCGCATTGCCTGCACAGTAACTCAACACGACGCATGCCGAGGGTGTTATCAGGTCGGTGCACAATACCGGCTTCCTCCAGCTCAGAACTGAAGCTGGGCCAACCACAGCCCGCATTGAATTTACTGTTGGAGTCAAACAGGGTGTGGCCGCAGCACACGCAAACATAGCGACCCTCCTCCCAGTGTTCCTCATACTCACCGCTGAAAGGACGTTCGGTACCGGCCTGGCGCGTTACGCGATATTGCTCCTCGCTCAGCTGCCCTCGCCATTCTTCATCACTGCGTTGAATCTTTGCTCGGTCGGACATGTCTACTCCTGCTGTTGCTGGGCCATGGTTGTGCACGCTCAATTTCCCATCCCAAGAAATACGGGCCTGGCCCGAGGCTGGCAATAAGGCCAACTTGCCTCGAAAATGGGTTGGCGAATGGCGTGGGTGTTTGCCCAAGAGCTCAACCAGGTAATTTTGTTAATGGATTATATGAACAGATGACAGACCGGAGCAGCAAGCGTTTTCTGACAGCAACGCTCACCGGCCCGCAACTTACCGCTGCCTTGCTTTCGGCTGCGATATTGTTCATAGCAGGCTGCAGTTCAATGTCCTACTACAGCCAGGCGGTTTCTGGCCACCTCTCTTTGATGCACCAGCGCCAGGATGTGGCAGCAGTGCTGGACAATCCGGTAACTGATCCGCTCGTGGTAAAGCAATTGCGCCTCTCACAGGAAGTTCTGGCCTTTGCAGAAACCGTTTTGCATCTGGATTCCGGGGGCAGCTATCGCCAGGTGGTTATCACAGGGCAGCGAGCGGTAAGCTGGAATGTGGTTGCTGCCGAAGAATTTTCCGTGAATCCAAAGCTCTGGTGCTTTCCGATTGCGGGCTGTGTGCCCTACCGCGGGTACTTCAAGCAGTCGAAAGCCAGCGACATTGCTCAGCAACTTCAGACGAAGGGCTTTGATGTAGACGTGTCACCGGTAGCCGCGTATTCCACACTGGGCTGGTTTGACGACCCTCTGCTCGACACGATGTTGCGTTATTCCGAAAGCCAGTTGGCTGCGGTGCTGATTCATGAACTGGCGCACCAAAAGCTTTATGTCGCCGGTGACACCAATTTCAATGAAGCGTTTGCGGAGTTTGTCGAGTCCGCAGGGGTGACCTTATGGTTGCAAAACACCGATCGTCATCAAGAATTGCTGGACTGGACGGCGCGGCGTCAGGCCGAACCTCAATTCACGGCGCTTTTGGCCGACACACGCGCGCGGCTAAGCACGCTGTACTCCTCCGGTCAGGACCAGGCGCTGATGAGGGAGCAGAAGCAGCGAATACTTGAAATGTTGCAAAAGGACTATACAAGCCTCGTGGCGAAGCAATGGCAGGGCCAAAATTACTTTGGCGGCTGGATGGAGGGTGATATGAATAACGCCCGACTGGCTCTGGCGGAATCTTATGCCGGGGGAGCGTGTGCCTTCGAGGCACTTTATCAACAGGCCGGTGCAAAACTGGAGGATTTTTACGTACTCGCCGAGCAACAGGCCCGACTGGGGGATGACGAACGCCGAAGCTGGCTGCAACGGCCCTGTCAGTCGTTTGCGTCTGCAAACGATCTGTGACACCTTAGCCCGCTTACAGCCCCGGCCGCAAAGATTCCAAGCGTGAATTCGCACTACCCCAAATACCCATTCCTATTGCTGGTCATATTGCTGGCAGCAATGCTGACATCATTGGGAGATGCCCTGGCTGCCGAGATTAATGGCCAGAGTGAGGTGCCAGCTCTATCCTGCCCTCAGCCTGCCATTGCACAAATGATGGCCCCCGTTCCGGATCGCTCCCACGCGCCGCTGGTGGTCTACGCCCAAAACCTGGATGCCGGAAAACAGGAACGGGGCATGGCCGAGGGTGAAGTGGAGCTATTTCGAGCCGACCAGTACCTGAAAACAGAACAGGTGTTTTACGACCCACAAACCGAAGTGGTGGCAATACCGGGGAAAGTGGAATATCAGGATCAGCAAGTCTGGATTAAAGGTGAGGATGCAGAATACGATTTCTTGCAGGAGTCAGGTCGTTTCGTCAATATCGATTATGGCCTGACTGGCTCCAGCGCCAATGGCTCCGCCGAGGCCATTGAGCTTACTGGCGGACAGTCGTCCCGACTTTACAAATTGCTTTATACCTCTTGCCCGGATGAATCACCGGCCTGGCTGTTATCGGCTGAAGAATTGACCCTTGAACACGACCAGGGCTGGGGCACGGCACGCAATGCCAAGCTGGAGTTTTATGGCGTGCCGATCCTCTACGCGCCCTGGTTCACTTTCCCCATTGATGACCGCCGCAAAAGCGGCTTTCTACTCCCCAGCCTGGGCAACACCAGTGACAATGGTGTCGAGATCGGTGTGCCCTGGTACTGGAACATCGCGCCCAACCAGGATGCCATCATTGAGCCGCGTTATTTTACCGGCCGTGGCATGATGCTGAGTGGCGAGTATCGCCTGATGACCCGCCGCACCCGCGGAAACCTTGAATTCGATTACATGCACGATGATCGCGACTATCCGGATCCGCGCCATCATTTCAAGTTGGACCATTTTTCCCAACCCTGGAGAAAATGGTCCACCCGTTTGCTGGTCGACCGGGTCAGTGATGACAACTACTTCCAGGATTTTGGTTCCAGTATTTATCAGACCTCCCTGCAGTACCTGTACAGTTCGGCGATCATCATGGGTACGGGTCGCTACTGGCGATTGGAAATGCTGGCCGATACTTTCCAGGTTATCGATCAGAGCGTGCTGCCACAGAACGAGCCCTACAAACGCTTACCGCGACTTTTGTTGCAGGTGGACAAACCATTTGGCAGCAGCGGCTTCGGCACCCGGCTGGATTCCGAGCTGGTGTACTTCGATCGCGACGTAGGCCTGACCGGTGGGCGCGTGGACTTGCTGCCCAGCATCTACTGGGAACATTATGCCAGCTGGGGTTTCATCAAACCCAGTGCAGGATATCGCTACACTGCCTATGGCCTGGATGACATGGGCCTGCCTGTTGAAGATTCACCTTCACGCAGTTTGGGTATTTTCAGTGTCGATTCCGGCCTGGTTTTTGATCGTGTAAACAAGGACGGAAGCACTCAAACGCTGGAACCGCGACTGTTTTATCTCTATGTCCCCTACGAAAACCAGGACGATTTGCCGCTGTTCGACACCGGCGAAATGACCTTCGGCTTCAGCCAGCTGTTCAACACCAACCGTTTCGCCGGCGCCGATCGCCAGGGCGATGCCAATCAGGTTGCAGTCGCAGTCAGTACGCGTAATTACGACTCGGGCAGCGGGGATATGCGTTGGGGCCTGAGCGCCGGGCAATTGTTCTATTTGCAGCCCCTGCGCTTACAACTTGAAGGCAGACCGGAATTCAGTGAAGACCTGTCGCCCTTTATTGTTGAATTCAACTGGTTTGCATCGAGGCGATTCAGTGCTCGTACGGGCGCACAGTGGGATTGGGAACAGGCGCAAGTGGATGTCACCAGCTTCGGTGTCAGCTACAACGGTGACGATGGCTTGCGTGCCAGTTTCGATTATCGCTTCCGCCGCGACCGGGTTGACCAGTTCGATCTGCGGGCATTCTGGCCGGTGAGTGAAAGCTGGCGTTTGATGTCGCAGGTGAACTACTCCTTTGAGGACTCGGAAATGCTGGAGCTGCAAGGTGGCTTCGAATATGAAAGTTGTTGCTGGGCCTTGCGCACCGTAATGAGGCGTTTCCTCAAAAACCGTGACGGCGACTATCGCAACGGCATTTACCTTGAGCTGAATCTCAAAGGCCTGGCCAGCATCGGCACGCGTTCACGCAATCTGTTCAATTGATCAAAGGAAACTCTGAATCAATCAGAGCTTTCCAAATAGTGTTCACAGGCTTCGGTGGCCTGTAAAATGGCAACCTTGAACCGTGGCGCCTGTCGAAAGCGCCAGAATGGTAAATTTGGAGAATCCCTTGATGAGTTTTAATTGTCTGCAGCCCCTTACCCGGTGGACCCTGGCTCGGCTGACACTGATAGTTCCGCTGACCGCCCTGCTGGTACTGACCACCCCTGTGATGGCCCAGAATTCCAATGTTGCTGTGCCTGCGCCGTCGGTGACACCCCTGGACTCAATTGTTGCATTGGTGGATGAAGACGTCATCATGCGCAGCGAGCTCGACCTGGCACTGGACGGCATTATGGACCGCATTCGCGCCAGCGGTGAAGCTATGCCACCGCAAAGCCTGATCGAAAACCAGGTACTGGAGCGCCTGATCGTTCGCGAACTGCAAGTTCAGAAGGCGCTGCAAACCGGTATTCGGGTCAGT
>JBGTHE010000308.1:0-3867 GCA_041746335.1 Lysobacterales bacterium
TTAATCCCTGGCCAGATGGCTGGGCCAATCTGCTACCGGCCGGAGACTGGCAAAGGCCGCATTTCCATCCAACCCACAGGAACGTGGTATGCGGCGTGTATTACGTGCATATTCCAGAAGAAAAACCTGAGCCTCAAGGCAATATCGAATTTTTTAATCCCATTCAGGCCTCCGTGAACCATGGGTTCCCATCAACGCGTCGCTTGATACCCAAGGCGGGAAAAATGATTCTTTTTCCACCCTGGTATGTGCACTACGTCCACCCATTCAAAGGGGCAGGCCAGCGCTGCATTATTGCTTTTGATATTTTTGCGCAAAAACCCGCGACAGCGAGAAGCTGAACGCGCTCAAAAACCTTTCGAACAGTAAGTGAAAGGGAACCCACACTTAGACCAGGCGTGCTCTGATAATCCCGGGGTGAATTAATCAGAGCTTCTTACATTAATGGTACCGAAGGTCGGACTCGAACCGACACTCTGTTTCCAGAACTGGATTTTGAGTCCAGCGCGTCTACCAGTTCCGCCACTCCGGCACAGCTTATTACTCAATTGATCTGCGAGGGCGCACAGTATAGCCATCCCTTTCGAAACTGGCCAGCCCTGAGCGAAGATTTGCAGGAGATAGTCTGCCAAAAGTTATGTTCCCGGCCCGTTCTGCAGGTGACCCGGCTATTCCTGGGCCAATACTTCCTTGAAATAAGCAGCAGCAGCCGGTTTAAAACGTTGGTAATCCACTAGAAAGGAGTCATGACCCTGCTCGCTGGGCAATTCGACCAGCCTGGTATCAACACCATTGGCGGCGAATGCTGCAGCCAGCTCTCCTTGTTGGTGCAAGGGAAACAAAATGTCGGAGCCCACGCCGATAATGCGCGCCGATTCCAACTTGATTCCTGACAAGGCTACAGCCAGCGATTTATTGCCTTCGCTGACATCAAACCAATCCATCGCGCGTGACAGGTATACATAACTGCATGGGTCGTACTGCGAAACAAACTTTTTCGCAGCATTTTCCAGGTAGGATTCGACAGCGTAGTTCATGCCGTAAAGTTTGGGCTTGATGCGGTTCTGTTCCTGCCGGCCGAATCGCTTGCGCCATTCTTCAGCCGAGCGATAAGAAATCATTCCCAGCTTACGCGCCAGACGCATACCGTTTTCCGGCCAGCTTGTTTCCGTGTATTCACCTTTGTGCCAATTCGGATCGGTTACCACGGCTTCGCGTTGCAGTGAACGTATGGCGATGCTGAAAGGCTCCGCGTTAGCGGCGGAAGATATACTTAAAAAGTGCCGTGCATTCCGCGGAAATTGGGCCAGCCAGGCCAGTCCACTCATACCACCCATGGACGGCCCGACCAGCATGCGAAGTTGTTTGATCGCAAGATGATCCAGCACCAGTTGTGCGGCCCTGGCGATGTCCCAGATGGTGATTTCAGGAAATGCCAGACGGTAGGCTTTGCCGGTGGCAGGATTGGTGCTTGCGGGACCGGTAGAACCTTTGCAACTGCCTAATGAGTTGATGCAGATGATGAAGTTTTTGCGCGAATCCAGCGGGCGTCCCGGACCTATCATCGGCTCCCACCACCCTTCTGAAGGGTCCAGTTTGCTGGACGCGGCATGCGCGCTGGGAGAAATGCCGGTCAGTATCATCACGGCATTGGAATGATCAGCGTTCAGCCGGCCCCACGTCTCAAAGGCCAGGGTCAATTGCGATAATTTGCCGCCTCTGTGAAACCTGAATTCCTTCTTGTGATGCAAGAATTGGGTAGCGCTGGGTATGCTGATGGGTTTGAGCATGGATTCGGCCGAATGTCCTCAATGGTGCACATGATAACGTGCAGGTCAGGGCGATGCTTCTGTTGCTGCCGAATATTTGGTCATATGCTTATGCCGCCATGGCCTTGAACCAAATCATTAGATGATTCGCGTAAAGCGGATGTCGCGTCCGTACCGTCGATGCGGAAACCGCTTACTGCGAACGACTCAACTGTCGCTATTGCTTGCCGTGCGGGAGAAGTGGCCAACATCCGTCAGACTATTGTAGATAAAAGTTACAAATTGAGCTGGCGTGATCCATA
Source organism: Lysobacterales bacterium (assembly GCA_041746335.1). GTDB lineage: Bacteria > Pseudomonadota > Gammaproteobacteria > Xanthomonadales > SZUA-36 > JAWXBM01. Next base: position 2,072 of record JBGTHE010000308.1, read on the forward strand.
CCTTACCGAGGGTTTCATCCCACTCAGCGGTGGGCTGGGCATCGATGGCCTGGTCGAGGCTCATGTCCTGGTCAATGAGGGTCTGTACCTGATTCGAAGCCTGTTGCAGCATGTCTCGGTGACTTCGCAGTTCAGCGGGTGTCGATAGCGGGCCATGGCCGGGAATGATGCGGGTTGTTTCATTGCTCAGGCTGAGGGCCTTATCAATGGCAGCAATCATCCCCTGCACCGTACCGCCACCATCGAGATCAATGAATGGGTAAAGTCCATTGAAGTAATTATCGCCCATATGAATCACATTGCTGCCGGTAAAATAAATGATAGCGTCGCCGTCGGTGTGCGCCTGCGGCACGTGATGCACGGTGGTGCTCTCACCATTCAGGTGCAAGGTGACGTTGTCACTGAAAGTGATCACCGGCAGAGCGGCCGGAGTAGCCGCTGGGGTTGAGCCATTCCAGAACTGGTTGAACTGCTCGGTGCTCATGCGCTCTCGAATATTGTCGTGGCCGATAATCACAGCGCCTTGTCCGCCGAGTACTTCATTACCGCCTGTGTGATCGCCATGGTAGTGCGTATTGATCACAAAACGGATCGGCTGGTCACTGATTTTCCGAATCTGTGCCAGCAACTGGTCTGCGATATTGGGGTACTGATCGTCGACCAGATAGATACCTTCGTCACCGGCCGAAATCGCAACATTGCCGCCCTTACCCATCAGCATGGTCAGCGTGTCGCTCAGGGTTTGTGCCTGGTATTCAACCGCCTCCTCCTGAGCCAGCAAAGCCGGAGTGGCCAACAGCAAGCTGCTGAACATCAGGCTGGGTAAGATCCGCTTGGCTGGCATCTGTAATGTGGTCATGACTCAATTCCTCTTTGTCAGGTGCAATTCCGAAATCACTATGCCATTACCGTCAGTTGGAGTGAATCATGACAGCATGGCAGCTTGAACTCTGCGTCAAACACTGCGTTTTAGTCCGGGTGCTCAATCAGAATCAGCTTCGCCGCTTCTGTCTGCGCAGTAGACCAGGTAATGGCTTCACTTTGCCAGTCGCCACTGGCAGCCATGGCTTCGCCATTGATGGAGAGGCGTGCCTGCAATTGCAGGATTGGAAATCCGGATACCGGGCGCTGCGGCATCATGCTGTCGGCATCACTCAGGGTCAGCTGCAGAGGAAAGGCCGGCTGGCTAATGCGTTTGACGGCCAGTGGTGGGCCGGAGTTTTCCCCAGGAATCCGAGCGATCAGGAACAGAACTGAAGACTCCGGCATTGAAGCCAAAAGTTCCCGGGCTTCTGTGCCCAGATCGATCTGTATCTCTGCAGTTTGCCATTGCTTGTCCAAGTCTGGGGTGCTCTTGATTCCGGTTGCCAGCGTGCGTGCCTCAGCTTCCGCTATCTGAGCCTGGACGGACTGGGCCACCGGGCTCCCGGGCTCCAACCCTTGCAACAATGTTCGCCAATACGAAATGGCTTGTTGATCTTCACCTCGCTGCGCCGCTGCCAGGCCCAATAACCACCAGCCTTTTTGTAAATCAGGCTGCTGGGCAACAGCCTGTTCCAGCCGTTGAACCATTTCCGGCGTCATATTCGGATTGCCGGAGGCGAACAGTTGTGCTTCGACCAGTTCAACCCAAATCACAGGCACCTCCGGAACCAGTCGATTGGCCGTTTCCAGGGCCTTCACGGCTGCAGGGTAATCCTGCATGGTTTTGTAGGTGCGTCCTAACAATACCCAGCCTTCCAGATCTGCCGGAGTCTCGGTGAGTTTTTCCCTCAAGGACACAACCAGCTCATCCA
>JBGTHE010000309.1:0-4052 GCA_041746335.1 Lysobacterales bacterium
GGCACCTTTCTGCCTCAGGGGTTGCAGGATCGCTTTACGGACGAAGCCAGACCCTTGCCGGACACCGACTGGTTTGTCGATCGGTTGTATGCGTTCGCCCGTGATCTGGGGGCGAGTGTACTAATTGCGAAGGCAGCCCGCTTGGTAACCGATCTGAACAGGCCTGCTGATGACCAGCCTTTGTACTCAGCCAGTGAAACCCGATTGATGACAGGCGTACTTCCCATGCAATGCTTTTCCGGGGCAGCGGTTTATCGTGAGGGTGAAGAGCCAGAAGCTGCTGAAACGAGCGAGCGACTCAAACTGTACTGGCAGCCGTATCACGATCTCTTGCGAGACACTCTGCTGGGGCTTCGTCAACAACATGGCCATGCCATCGTGTTGGATGCACATTCTATCCGTGCTGAAGTGCCTTTGTTATTTGATGGGGTATTACCCGATCTCAACCTGGGTAGCAACGCGGGTGCCAGCGCTCATCCCACACTGTTGGACATGGCCAGCAAGTGCTTGCAGGGCGGCGGCTACTCGCTGGTAGTGGATGGGCGTTTCAAAGGAGGTTACATCACCCGGCATTACGGACAGCCCGATCGCCAGATTCACGCTTTGCAGCTTGAAATTGCCCAGCGTATTTATATGCACGAATCCCCGCCTCAATGGGATGAGCCACGGGCAGGAATGTTGCAAACACATTTGCAAAACCTGTTGCGGAACTTGATCGCATGGACACCTGAAAATGCCTGACCAGAAGATTCGCTGCCGCAGCCTGTTGACGGAAAGAGACTGGCTGGGCCCTGCAGTGATTGATCTGGATAGCGAAGGCTTTATCCGTTCTGTAGAACCATTGCCGGTAAATGCCGCAATCGATTACGGCCATATAATTCCCGGAATGCCCAATCTGCACAGCCACGCGTTTCAAAGGCAGATGGCGGGGCTGAGTGGCTTTGCCAACCCCGAAGGCGACAGCTTCTGGACCTGGCGTGAGTTGATGTACCGCTTGGCATTACGCATTCAGCCTGAACAGTTACAGGCGATCGCAGCCTTTCTGCAGGCTGAAATGCTGGAAAAAGGCTATACCAGTTGTGCAGAGTTTCATTACCTCCATCATCAGCCCGATGGCAAGCCCTATGCCGATCTTGGCGAAATGTCCGGGCGAATATTGGCCGCTGCTGATCAGTCCGGAATGTCCCTGACGCTGTTGCCGGTGCTCTACTGTCGTAGCGGCTTCAACAGCCGGGATGTAACAGAAAAACAGCGCCGCTTTCGCAATACGCCCGAACAATATCTTGAGCTTCGGCAGCATTGTGCCCGAATGCTGCAGGGACAGACATTGCACCGTCTTGGTCTTGCACCGCACTCCTTGCGTGCAGTTTCCACAGAACAGATGGTTGAAGTGTTGCAAGCCTGCCGAAATGATGCTCAACCGATCCATATTCACATAGCAGAACAACAGCGTGAGGTGGAAGAGTGCGAGGCTGCCACGGCAGCTCGGCCAGTGCAATGGTTACTGGATCAGCATGATATTGATTACCATTGGTGCCTGGTGCATGCCACACACATGAATGCCAACGAAATGGCTGCGCTGCTGCAAACGCATTCAGTGGCCGGCCTGTGTCCCAGCACTGAAGCTGATCTCGGTGATGGATATTTCCAAATCATCAAATGGTTCGAACAATCGGGTCGCTTTGGTATTGGCAGCGACAGCAATTTGCGACTCTCCCCCACCGAAGAGCTGCGTATGCTGGAATTTCAGGCTCGCTTGACCAGTGGTAAGCGCAATGTGCTCGGCGAACAGGGCCTCAGTTGCGGCCGCAGTCTGTACCAGCGCGCGGTGGTGGGCGGGGCACAGGCTCTGGGGCAGAAAGTGGGCCGTATAGCGCCGGATTTCCGGGCCGACTTGATTGAACTGGACGAGCACCACCCGCTGCTGGCTGGACGTAACGGCGATAGCTTGCTGGACAGCTGGATAATGGCAGGCGATCAAACCATGATTCGTACTGTCTGGGTTGCGGGCCGGAAAAGGGTTGTCGAGGGCACGCACGTGGCGCGCGATACCTTGCAGGCAGCTGGCCGTAAAGCCATGCAGGAGTTGCTGTGATGTCCGAAGATCTTCTTTTCGCCGCGGCCTGCGAACGAAACAAGCAGCCCATTCTGGAAGTGCTTCAGGGGGTTTTACCCGATTCAGGACTGGTTCTGGAAATTGGCTCGGGCACCGGGCAGCACGTGGTTCATTTCTCCGGGCATTTACCTTTGTTGCGATGGCAACCCAGTGAGCAAGCTGGAAATCTGCCCGGCTTGCAAAAGCGCCTCGACTTGCAAGCTGGAACGAATGTGTTGCCTGCCATAGTTCTCGATGTCAGCGCCAGCTGGCCCAACATCGTTTGCCAGGCCATTATGTCTGCCAACACCGCTCATATCATGAGCTGGCAGGAAGTGATCTGCATGTTCCGTGGTGCGTCGGAGTTGCTGGAGCCAGACGGAGTTTTCTGCCTGTATGGGCCTTTCAATGAAAACGGGCAATTCACGGCACCCAGCAACCAGCAATTTGATCAGAATCTGAAAGCCCGGAATCCGCTCATGGGTTTACGCGATGTATCGGAGCTTGAAAAGCTAGCGCAAAGTCTTCACTTGAAACTGGAACAGAAGATCCGAATGCCCGCCAACAACCAGATACTGATTTTTCGGCAAGACGCTTGAGAAACCCTGGTTTTACTCAGCTCGTAAAGTCTTCTCGACACAACTAGAAAAGGATCGCTATGCAAGACAGTTGGAAAACGGCAACAACCCTGGCGGCACAGGCTCGTGGCTTGCTGTCAGTTGAAAGCGATGTCGTGGCGAATGCCGCTAATCTCTCGGCTCTACTGTTCATGGAGCTGGAGCAGGTTAACTGGGTTGGGTTCTATTTCCTGCAGGGTCAGGAGCTGGTACTCGGCCCGTTCCAGGGCAAACCCGCATGTGTCAGGATTCCTGTAGGGCAGGGCGTGTGCGGCACGGCAGCACAATCGCTTCAATCGCAGCGAGTCAGGGATGTGGGGGAATTCGCCGGGCATATTGCCTGTGATGTAGCTTCGAAGTCTGAATTGGTTATTCCATTGATACTCAAGGGTGATCTGTTGGGAGTCCTCGATATTGACAGTCCGGTGGCCGATCGCTTCAGTGAGAGTGATCAGGCTATGCTGGAAGAAGTTGCCCGGGTCTACATCGATTCAATCACCTGACAGGTTCTGTCCGCGTATTTGCTGATGCAAAACTCCTTTGCCCTGGTCCTGGTCCCAGCCATTTGAGAAATTGACAATTGCCAGCGTGCCGGTAGGCAGGCGATTGAAATCCGTGTTATGCCTGCGGTGTATAACATCACTCACCAATACTTCCAGGCCAGGATTATGGCCCACGATCAGCACCCGGTTTGCTTCGGCAAATGAAGAATCCAGAAGGGTCTGCAAGGTGCGCAAGCTGGAATGATAAAGTTGTGGCAGAAAGTGCGTTACGCTTTCCAGCTGGGGCTGCATGCTGAGTAAGGGTGCCAGGGTTTCGCGTGTGCGGTGCGAGGGCGAGCAGAGAATGCAGTCCGGCATTTCAACCTCCTGACACATCCAGCCAGCAACCCTTTGAGCATCTCGCTGTCCGGAAGGCTGCAAGGAGCGTGAAAAATCTTCAATGAACGGTGTCCAGGTGACCGCCTTGGCATGGCGTAAGATGTACAGAACCTGCATGACCATATTCCTCCATTCTCCCTGTTTTCGCCGGGTACGCTCAGGGAACTCTGATTCACTCTGGGTTTCCCTATAATAGTCTGCTGTTCCGTCGCAGCTCCAGAGAATACATTGTGAAGTTTCCTTATCGATTGTTTGTCATCCTTCTGATTTGCTGCATTCCTGGTTGGCTGAGCGCGCAGACCGCTGCGACTGATACAGCGGATTTGTTCGCCGATTGGCGCAATCGCGTGTTGCAGATCCAGGTCATTGAAAAGCAATCTCAGTCCAAGTCCGGTATAGGCTCCGGCTTTCTGGCCGGACCAGACGGATTTGTGTTCACCAACTACCATGTCATTGCGG
>JBGTHE010000310.1:0-2398 GCA_041746335.1 Lysobacterales bacterium
GGCAGCGCTGTTCCACGATATCGCCAAGGGCAGAGGGGGCGATCATTCGGAATTAGGTGCCGTTGATGCGCGTGAGTTCTGCCAAAGGCTGGAGTTGAACCCGGGTGATGCCGAACTGATCACCTGGCTGGTGCGACAGCATCTGCTGATGTCGCAAACGGCGCAGCGGAAAGACCTTTCTGATCCTGCAACCATCCAGGTGTTTGCGGCGATTGTTGGCAACATGCGTTATCTCGACAATCTGTACCTGCTGACCGTGGCGGATATTGCTGCCACCAATCCCAAGCTGTGGAATGCCTGGAAGAATGGGTTGCTGTGGGATCTTTATCTGCTAACTGGCGCAGCCTTGCGCCGCGGCCTGGAGAATCCGCTACAGAGTGCAGTCGCCATTCGGGAAACGCGTTCCGGTGCTCTGAGCCGCTTGTTGCGCAAAGAAAGGCCTTCTGGCGCCATTCGCAAATTATGGCGCCAGCTACCTGAGCATACTTTTCTGAGATTGACCGTAGACCAGCTCGAGTGGTGCACAGAAGTCGTAATCCTCAGCGACAACAAGGACAAGCAGATTGCAGTCCGTGCCGTACACCCACATGGTGTTTCCGAATTGCTGGTTTGCGTTGCGGATTACGATGGTCTGTTTGCATCCATCACCAACGTACTGGACGAGATGGGATTTAATGTCATGGCAGCCCGTATCCTCACAACGCGGAATGGTCGCAGTTTTGACCTGTTCCAGCTGATGGATCAACATGGCAAGGCCTTGTCGGAAGTCGATGCAGAGGAACTGGTAGAGCGACTTGAGGTTGCCACAAACAAAGACAAGCTACGTGCGCCGGTGTTCCGGCCATTGCCGCGACGGCTGCGTCATTTCGTTTCAGATCCACGCATCGAATTTGAACAGCCCGCAGAGCAGAGCGGCACAGTCATGGAATTGCAGTGTCATGACCGGCCGGGCTTGTTATCGCGCGTGGCTGCAGCGATGGTGCAGCAAAAAGTCCAGGTACATGATGCCCGGATTGCAACGTTTGGCGAGCGGGTGGAAGATACTTTTTTACTCAGCAATGCGGAACATCAGTCATTGAACGCGGCAGAGCAACAGGAATTGGCGGCTGCTGTAAAACTACATCTTCAGTAACAGAATTCGGGATGAGGCCAATTTGCGCATGGAAAAAGAGCGCCAACTGATAGAAGCAGCCTGGGAAAAGCGGGCTGAACTGACGCCGCAAAACGCACCAGTGGAGTTGCAGGCGGCAGTGGAAGAATGCCTGAACAGATTGGAGCAAGGTCAATTGCGAGTGGCCGAACCCACGGCCAGCGCAGGTGCTGATGGCTCCAACTGGCAGGTCAACCAGTGGCTCAAGAAAGCCGTATTGCTGTCTTTCAAACTGAACCGGAATCTTGTTATAGAGGGCGGCTTCAGTCGATTTTACGACAAGGTTCCACTGCGTTGGGGTGGGGAGTCGGCCGAAGACATCACCCAATGCGGCGCACGCATTGTGCCACCCGCGACGGTACGCCGTGGCGCATTTATTGGCCGTGACGCAGTTCTCATGCCCAGCTATGTAAATATTGGAGCCTGGGTGGGCGCGGGCACCATGGTGGATACCTGGGCCACTGTGGGCTCCTGTGCGCAAATTGGTGACCGAGTGCATTTGTCTGGCGGCGTCGGTATTGGTGGCGTGCTCGAGCCGTTGCAGGCCGCCCCAACCATCATTGAAGATGATTGTTTCATTGGAGCGAGATCGGAAGTCGTGGAAGGCGTCATCGTGGAGCGCGGTAGCGTCATTTCCATGGGCGTGTTTCTCGGCCAGAGCACCAAAATTTATGACCGGGCCAGCGGTGAAATACACCGCGGACGTGTGCCGGCCGGTTCGGTGGTTGTGCCCGGATCTCTGCCCGCCCGTGATGGCAGCCATTCCCTTTATTGCGCCGTCATTGTGAAACGCGTTGACGATGCCACCCGGGCCCGGACCAGTGTGAACGAGATTTTGCGTGATGCCGGTTAAGCATTCCGACATGTTGCTGGTGTTCGGGCTGAAGAGCTGTGACACCTGCAGCAAGGCGCAGTCCTGGTTGAAGGAACATGCTGTGATCTACGAGTTCCGCGACGTGCGTGTTGATGGAGTGGATCCGGACCGTCTGGAGCGGTGGTTATCGGCACCCCAGGCTGGGCTGCTGATCAATCGCCGCAGCAGTACCTGGCGGAAGCTGACCCTGGCAGAAAAAACTTTATCGGAAAGTGACCCAGCGAAAATTCTGCTGCAGTATCCCACCCTGATCAAACGGCCGGTGCTGGAACGCCACGGCCGCATGCTGCTGATTGGGTTCTCCGCCGCCGATTTTCGCGACCATCTTCTTTCATGACAGTTTCGAGTTTGACACGGGTCGCCGAGCTGGCTTG